>SHYF01000047.1 GCA_009692985.1 Dehalococcoidia bacterium | reverse complement strand
CCACGGTCAACTGGGATTCAATCCAGTGCAGTCGGCGCTCAACTCCTTCGCCGATGAGTTTGCCGCCCATATTCAGGACAAGAGGTGCCCGGCTGGCGTATGTACGGGAGAGTACATGACGCCCCAGCGTTCCAGAAGATAGCAGGTTGCTCAAGAACTTGTCGGGGGTTTGGGGGGTGTCCCCCAACTCCTGATTGCCTCCCCCATTCCAGTCGAGGAAGGGGGCCATGGGGATGGTTGAAAGAGTGTTTGTCACGCAGATAAAACAGGCATTTCCTACAGGCGAAGCATGACTACCGAAAATCGCATTACCATCACCGTTGACGGCCAGCAGGTCCAGGCAAAGCCTGGCTCAATGGCGTTGGAGGCTGCCATGGAGGCTGGCATCTACGTCCCTTACCTTTGCTACCACACTGGCATGAAACCATTCGCCGCCTGCCGTATGTGCGTCGTGCAGGAGGAGGTGGAGGTAGAGGTGGAGCGGGATGGACAGAAGGTCAAGGAGAAGCAGCTCAGGCCGCCCACGGCATCGTGTACCCTGCCTGTCAGACCTGGCCTGGTAATCAAGACCGCAACAGATTCCCTGCGCCAGTTGCAGCGTGGCATTCTGGAGATGCTCATCTCAGAGCACCCCCACGGATGCCTTACCTGCCACCGCATTGAGCTTTGCGGGCCGGAGGATATCTGCCAGCGCCACGTCTCGGTGAACGACCGGTGCGTCATCTGCCCCAAGAACGAACGGTGCGAGCTGAAAGATACCGTCCGTTTCTTTGGCATGGAGCTGGAGTCGCCCCTGTCATACAAGACGCGCGACCTGCCGGTGGAGGAGGCCGACCCGTTCTACGACCGCGACTACAACCTGTGCATCGTCTGCGGACGGTGCGTCCGCGTCTGCGAGGAGGTCCGTGGCGACAGCGCCATCACATTCATCGAAAGGGCAGGGCAGTCGCTGGTTGGCACATCCCGCGGCACATCTCTTCTAGAGTCGGGGTGCGAGTTCTGCGGTGCTTGCTTGGACGTGTGCCCCGTGGGTGCTCTCGTGGAGCGCGACCACAAGTGGGACAAGGCGGTGCGCGTGGAGCGCACGGTTTGTCCGCACTGTCCCGTGGGTTGCCAGCTAAACCTGGAAGTAAACAAGCGCGAGAAGGTCATCCGGGCCATCCCAGAGATCAACGCCCCGGCCAACCGTGGCCAGGCCTGCTTCAAGGGGAAGTTCGGACTTGAGTACATAAACCACAAAGACAGGCTGAAGCACCCTCTCATCCGGCGAAACGGTCAACTGGAAGCCGCCACCTGGGAAGAGGCGCTATCATTAATTGCCGAGACTTTGCCCAAGTACAAGGGCGGTGCCTTCGCCGCCATAGCCTCGGCCCGAAACACCAACGAGACAGACTATCTGTTGCAGAAGTTTACGCGGTCCGTGATGGGCAGCAACAACGTGGACGTGGATTCCAACATCCTGCCGGCTCCAGCTCGGGCGCTGGCGGAGCCTCTGGGGTACGCGGCCTCCACCAACCCCATCTGGGACCTGGAAGGCGCGAAGTGCATCCTGGCCGTGGACACAAACACCACGGAGGAGCACAACGTGGTGGGCGTGCCAATCAAGCGCGCCACCAAGAAGGGCGCCAAGCTCATCGTCATAGATGCCAGGGAGGTGGAGTTGACCAGATACGCCCACCTCTGGCTGCGGCCACGTCCTGGCACCACGCTTACACTGTTGGGTGGAATGCTCCGGGTTATTCTGGAGCAGGGCTTAGCTGACCAGGCGTACCTCCAGGAGCATTGCGACGGCCTCGATGGGCTGCGGGCTTCCCTGGAACCATTCACATTGCAGCACGTGGCGCAGTTCACTGGCGTGCCGGAAGGGGAAATCCTCCAGGCGGCTGGTGTGTACGCCACTTCCGGTGCCTCGGCCATCCTTTACGCCCTGGATAACGTCCCTGCTGAGGAGCCTGGCCAGGTACATGCTCTGGCTAACCTGGCCCTGGTTACAGGCAACGTGGGCAAACAATCCACAGGGCTGTATGCCCTGCCTCGCGGCGCCAATGGGCAGGGTGCCATGGACGTAGGCTGCGCGCCTGACATGCTGCCTGGGTACCAGCGCATTGACCACGAGCCTGTGCGACAGCGGTTTGCCCAAGCCTGGGGTACGCAGCTATCGGAGCAGCCCGGCCTGGGCGTTGCCCCAGCCCTTCAAGCAGCCAGGGAAGGCTCCGTCAAAGCAATGCTTTTGCTAGGCGATAGCGTCAGCTCTGCCCTGTCAGAATGGGATCAAGGGCATGAGGCCCTGGAGCGCCTGGAGTTCCTGGTGGTGCAGGATGCGTTCCTGGGGCCGGCGGCCCAGCGCGCCCACGTAGTGTTGCCAGCTACTAGTTTCGCTGAGGAGGACGGGACATACACCAACCTGGAACGGCGGGTGCAGCTTCTCAAAAAGGCCGTGTCTCCCAAGAACACCCAGGCCGAACCCGGCTGGCAGTCCATCTGCCGGCTGGCCCAGCGCATGGGCGCCCAGGGATTCGGCTTCCAGACTACGGCGGAGGTGTTCGATGAGATCGCCTCACTGGTGGCCATCTACGGCGGCATATCCCACCAGCGGATACAGAAAGAGGCGACCATCACCCTGAGACCCGATCCAATCAATCCCCAGCCCACGCAGCTTCTCCACTCCGACCGGATATCGCGAGGCATCCAGTGGCCCTGTCCGGATGCCACTACTCCAGGGACGCCTGTGCTTTACAGCGAAGGGTTCCCAATGGGGCGCGCTAAGCTGATGGCTCTACCATCGCCCCGGCCAGCGGCCCAGCGGCCTAGGGAGTTTCCGCTTCTATTTGTCCCAGGCCGCGTGCTGCTCCAAGAGGGTCGTGACTCTGGGGTTGTACGAGTCGGTGGCGTCAACATTGTGGCTAGAAAAGAGCTGGTGGAGATGCATCCGCTGGATATGGCGGAGGCAGGTATACAGGAGGGCGAAGCGGTGGAGTTGGTGTTGCCCACCGGGCAGCGGATAGGGGGTGCGGCGTGGGACTCCCAAAGGGCACATCGCGGCGTTGTTTCCATGACCACACTCTTCGGCGAGCTGGCCACCCGCTTGCAGGCAAGCGAAGACCCCGACCCCATGGCCTCGGTGCCCGGCCTATCCGTCAGCGCGGCGCGGCTGGAAAAGGCGACGGGGTAATTCCATGCCACCACCGTTGCCCAGTGCCATCATTACCCGCCGGGAAGACATTACCCCGGACCTGTGGAAGATCTGGCTGAAGTCGGAGATCCCATTCAAGTTCAAGCCGGGCCAGTACTGCACCATCGGGTTCGACGACGTTGAACGGGCCTACTCAATTGTCTCCTCGCCCTATGAAGAGCAGATAGAGCTGTTCATAGAGCTGGTGCCGCCGCCCTTCGGGAACCTCACTCCCCTTCTATACGAGCTTGGGGTCGGCCGCCAGGTCACCATTAGGCCCAGGGCCAAGGGGATTTTCACCTTGGACGAGAGGTACTCCCACCATTTGATGATGTCCACTGTCACCGGGGTAGTGCCATATGTCAGCATTCTCCGTAGCTACTTTCACGACTTTCGCAGCGGCCACAGGTTCTATGTTTTGGAAGGAGTCAGCTACACGGACGAGTTCGGGTACGACATGGAACTGGCACGGATGGCCCAGGCACATCCGAACGTTGTTACCTTCATGCCAACGGTAAGCCGTCCTCAGGAAGAAAGGAACCAAGGCTGGGAAGGCCAGACTGGCAGGGTGAATACCCTATTGGAAAAGTACGTGGAGCGGTTTGGCCTCGACCGGGACGATACGTTGATCTACGCCTGCGGCCACCCTGGCATGATAGAGGACGTGAAAGCTAGAGCGGCGGCCTTGGACTTCCTGGTCCAGGAGGAGCGGTTCTGGAAGGTCTCCTAGTCAGCCGACGGCGGTGCCGGCCTCAGCCGTACAACTGGTATCTCGCGGTCTGTCTTCTTTTGATATGCTGCATAGCCTGGCGATCTAGACACAACCCGTCCCCATGCCTCCTCCCGTTCGGCGCATTTGAGCGATTCAGCCTGCACCTTCAGCTTTAGCTTTCCCAACTCCATCCAGACACTGTCGGGATTCTTGGCCATATTGACGTACCAGGCCGGGTGCATGGCTGAACCATCGAACGATGCCACAACCAGCCAGGCGTTGTCCCCATCTGGAAACCAGCCCAGCAGTGTCTTGCGCATCTTTCCGGACTTGGCTCCCACAGTGGTTAAGACGAGAGGATAGGCTCCCTGGATTCGCATTCGCCCACCCAGCAGCAGGTAAATAGCGAAGCCAAGTCTGAACATGGCCTTTACCAAAGGGCGAGGGAGCTTATCCATTCCCGCCCCGCGACTTCCATTGGGCGTCAACTCGACTGACATGGTCACGCTCCTTTCTAAGGTGCGGCACACTATTAGGCTGCGGGCAAATGGGAGTCCAGAGGGGCAAAGCCCCTTTGGCAGGGGACTGGGGGTGTACCCCAGATATCTTTTCAACCCCCTTCCTGGTCAGGAAGGAGGTTAGGGGGATGGTCGAAGGAGTTTTTCGGCACCATGCTAGGCTGTCATTATATGACCAGACGTGGCTTGCGGCCTGTTCGGCCTATCAACAGGTGGAGCTTCCTCTCCTCCAAATGCCTCGGCGTCTGGGGCCTGCTCTTGGACTTTGGACAGGTTGTTGGCCGCCTCCCGCAACTGGCTGAGCCAATCGCGATGCCCGTGGGCAAAGGCCTGAATCGCCCAGTTCACCGCCTGGCTCCTGTTTCGGGCAATGCCGCCCCGTATAAGCGTGTCCAGTACATCGCGTTCGGCCCTGCCCAGGCGCGTCATCACAGGCACCCGCAGCGATGAGAAGTAGCCTGTGCCCTGTCCGCACCTGACGCCCCAAGCCACGGCTAGGCCCGTGAGTTGCTGCAGCTCCTGGGCCAGTTTCTCTCGTTGTGGCCGGCTCTCCTCCCGGTGCTTATTGATTCGGTTGCGGGCCTCATCTTCAGAGACCTCTGCATCCACGGCCAGTCGACCCATAATCAGGAGCTCCCCGTCAACCACGGAGGCCTCTACTGGCTCAGGGTAGAGTCCTTTCAGATGTTCGTTCAGCCACTGCCGGATTTCATGTCGGTCCATAGGAACCTCCTTGGCAATTACATACATGATATATTGAGTGATTGTAATTGTTAATGCAGTATAATTACAAAATGCGATGCCTCAAGTTGGATTATTCTCCCGTTGCATGGATGACGCCTGCGCCGCTTCAGCTAGTGTCCGTGGTATAATGCCGCCTTCTACCGTTCATCGAACCAATGGAAGCCCGCGTGGAAAAATCGAAGGAACTTGCTAACATCATCTCTGGTTGGTTCAACGCAGCCGTCCAGGGAGACGGCAAGTACGCAGGAAAACACCTGTCCCAGCGCAACACCATGCTCCTCGTCGGCACGGATCCTGACGAGTGGCTTCGAGGCAAAGCTGCAACCGCATTCCTTTCCAATGAGGCCACGGAATCGGGCGGACACGTCAAAGTGAACATTGGCGAGGTCGAGGCATATAAGGAGGGCACCGTTGGCTGGGGCATAGCACACCCAACAATCACGCTGCCCAACGGCAAAAAGGTCCAGCCCCGGTGGAGTGCAGTCTTTCACAAAGAGAGGGGCCAGTGGAAAATCGTTCAGATTCATGCATCTGTTGGCGTCCCAAACGAGCAGGCCTTTGGCTAGCCTCGCTTTGTCCTTGTAAGCCAGAAAAGCGTTAGCCACTGATTCAATATGCCTGAACCGCCTACCATCCTTGAACTCATTCGCAACGGCACCATGAGCGCCGAAATGGCGGCTACACTGTGGGCCGCCGTGGACCAACGCATCTCCTTCGTCACTGTGGCTATTCCACGCCTGGCCGGCAAGACCACTACGACCAACGCCATGCTGGCGCTACTGCCGCCGGATGTGCCTGTGCACCGGCTTAGCGGAGACGAGGCGGAAATGGTCCGCCTGAAGAAGGCGGCCACGGGTGGATACCTGGTGGTGGGCGAATTTGCCCAGGCTCCGGTGCCCACCTACATCTGGGGCGCACCCGTCCGACGCGTCTTCGACACACTGACCGCCGGCTACTCGCTGGCCGTGGCCCTTCACGCCCCAAGCCTCCAGGAGACGTTCGATGCCATATGCCTAGGCAACGGCGTCACCGATGAGCAGGCGTCACGCATAGGTATGATGCTCTACATTCGCCGTTTCGGTGAGGATCCATCCAGCTTCTGGCGCCGCCTCTCAGAGGTGCATGAGATAGACCATGTCCAGGCTGGACGGCCCGCAGGATGCCTGCTTTACCGGTGGGTGGAGAGAGGCGACCGGTTCGAGGCGGTGAACGCACCCAGGAAGGTGAGCGCCAGCCCTGCGGAGCTGGCCGCCCGGACGGCCAGCCTGAAAGATATGGTGGCGGCGCGACGCACCACCGCTGCCGACGTGGCTCGCATGGTTGCAGAGTACCATCGGAGCAGCTAGAGGCAGGCATTAGCCGGCTGCTGAAAAAGGGGAGTCCAGAGGGGCTGTGCCCCCGAGCCTGCCTTGAGCGAAGCCGAAGGGACGGGGGACTGGGGGTGTCCCCCAGATATCTTTTCTACCCCCTTCCTAGCCAGGAAGGGGGACAGGGGGATGGTCGAAAGGGCTGTTACTCTGCCTGCTCTTGTGCCGGCGAGGGCGACAGTGTAGGCAGCGCCACCCTGGCCACGACCTTCTCTGCGGCGGTAATGGGCTCAACCTCACCCCGTTCCACCGCTTTGGCCAGGTCTGCCAGCTCGCCCTCTCCCTGAAGCAGCCCCTCAATGCGAGAGTGGAGCGCCCCTTCCAGGTGGGATAGGAAAGCCAGCCGTCTTCTTTCAATGCGCCGCCTCTCTAGCTGTGACGACGACACCAGGAACTGCCGGTGCTGCTGGATTACGTCGTACATCTCTGGCACTCCATTCCCTGTTTGCGCTTGCGTAGTGACCACAGGCACCTTCCAGCCGGGCACCCGCTGCCCCAGGGAAAGCATACCCTTCAAAGCATTGACCATGGCCGCAGCGCCCTCGCGGTCAGCCTTGTTCACGATGAAGATGTCGGCTGCCTCCATAATGCCGGCCTTCATAGTCTGAATGGCGTCGCCGGCCTCCGGTACCAGCACAACCACCACCGTATCGGCCACTGCCGTCACATCTATTTCCCCTTGGCCAACGCCTGCTGTCTCCACCAGCACAATATCTTTGCCCGCCGCATCCAGGAGTCGTACCGCCCCCAACAGAGCCGCGGCAATGCCGCCCCGGCTGCCACGGCTGGCCATGCTCCTGATGAAGACGCTGTGGTCCAGGTAGTGGCGCTGCATACGTATGCGGTCTCCCAGAACGGCGCCGCCGGTATAGGGACTGGTGGGGTCCACGGCCAGGATTCCCACCGAGAGCCCTTCCTGGCGGATGACGTGGGCTAGGGCATCCACCAGCGTGCTCTTGCCGCTGCCCGGTGGCCCGGTGACACCCACGCAGTACGACCGGCCCGTGTGCGGAGCTATGGCCTGGAGAAGCTCAGGTACTTGCATGTCCTGCCGCTCCACCAGGGAGACCAACTGAGAAAGGGCGTGGCGGTCCCCCGCCAGGAGGCGCTGGATCAACTCTTGAAGCAATGGCCACTCCTTAGGGCGTGGCTACGAATGTAGCACCCTCAAGGAAATAGCGTCAAGGAGAGCGTCTTGCATATTTCAAAAGGAGGTTTGGTATGACACAGAGAGAAGATGCTAAACTGACGCCATCCTATTGGTTGGAGGTGTCAGACGTGCCGATGATAGCTTGTACTGGATACAAAGATGGTACTGGGAAATGTTCAGGTCGTTTTTCCATTACAAACAATGAACAAAACAGGGGTAACGAAAACACAATGCGAGGCACGGTCATTTGCCCCAAATGTGACACGGGCACTGGCTTCGAGATGGATGAGAATTGGACTGTCACCTACGTTTCGGGGCGGTCTGCCTTTGGGACACTCAAGGCTAGCGTACCCATAAAGTCAAAAACGTTGTATGCCGAGGCTGAGTCCTCTTTCCTAGCGGCAAATCCTGATGCTGCGGCCGCCATGTGCAGGAGTAGCGTCGAGATTGCTTTGAATATCCGTGGCCTTCTCTAAGGCGACAACCTATTCAACAAAATCAACGACGCAAAAGGGTTGAAGCCAAACCCGCTTACCGATGAGGAAATCATGCTTGCACACGGAAGCCGTCTCATCACCAAGGAGGCAATCCACTAGGGAGACTTAGTAGAACTGAATATGATACCGTCAATGTTGGCTTCAACCATTCAAGTCCTCAACAAGCTGTACCCCTAGCCCGCATCGCAATCAAGGCCAGATAGCTCCGACTTCGTTGGGAGTCCTCGACATAGTCGGGACAATGTACCGTAACCTTCCGCCAATCCCGTATCGTGATGTGATTGAGTGACCTTTGCCCTTTGAGGTTGGTGGAGGGATGGCCGCAAGAACGAAAACCCTGGACTCAAGTCCAGGGTTTTCAGTCATGTCAACCCACCGCTGCCCTGCCGGCAGCAACAAGCCAGCTATCCGAGTCATGGCTGTGCGAAACAAGCGTCTGGCTCGCTGCCAGAAGGCACACCAACCCTCAGCCTTGAATACCGGGAAGTGGCAAAAAGCGGCAATAGGGAAGAGAGGTTAGCTCTCTTCTTCCAGCGTGTCAGATGATCTCGCGGGTGATACCACGGATGCTATCTGATCGCGTGCCGCTGGCTTCTCGTCGTCCCACGGTGCATCTTCCAGGTAGTTCTTGAACTGCCTTTGCACACCGCAGGTGCGGCACACGCCCTTGCTGGTAGGTCCCCCTGCCGAATCTATAATCCAATAGTGCCGGCAGAGTACCACCTTCTCTTCCGTCCCCGCCCTTTCCGCCACAGACCCTTCAGTCATGCCCACTGCTGATACCTCCCTAGGCTACCAAAGCAACTATAGTTGCTTCCCGAAGAGGGAAGCGCTACTCTACCAGAGAGAAGCGCGTTTGTCAATCATTGTGTGCAATAATATAAAAAAAGCCTTGACTTCAACTATTTGACGATTAGTCCACTTACGAGGTACACTTGACCCGTCCTCTTAAACTATTATGCAGCGCGTCTCCATTCGGATTTGTGCTAAGGAAACCAACTTCCGTGGATGGACCCCGTCTTCAAATACTGAACCTGTTGCAGTGGCATGACCGTGCCTCTGTTGACCAGTTGTCCAAAGCAGTGGGACTGGCCTCCGCTACCGTAAGACGCCATCTGGACATCCTCCAACGGGATCATCTGATCGCTTTTGATCAGGTCAAGAAAAAGACCGGCCGGCCCGAATACACTTACTACCTTACGGACGTGGGCCAAGAGTCCATGCCCAAGGACTACGGGCGTCTTGTGGGACGTCTGCTTCAGGAGCTATCCAGCCTCTCTCCTGCGGATGTGGCTGACCATTGCGGGGCCGAGCTGCTCAAACTTCTTTTCCAACGGATGGCATTCCAGACGGCGGCCAGGAACCAGATTGCCGTTGATGCGCCATTCCCTCAGCGATTGGCTAAAGCTGTGGCCGTGCTACAGCAGGAACGGTTCGAGCCGGAGGTCCAGGAGGCAGATGGCTTGGTGCGCATCCTTCTGCACAACTGCCCATTTCGTAGCGCGGCTCTGGAGAACGGGTCCGTTTGCACCTACGATAGCCTGGTCCTCTCCACCATCCTGGGCACAGGCGTCTCCCAGGAGAAATGCATCCACAAAAACGATAGCTCTTGCTGCTATGTAGTTCCTCGCCAGTCAGCCTAGGCGACTATCTTTCCTTGTCCTCCTCGGTTTTCCTCTCGGCGTGAGTATTGTAAAAGAACAACACTCTGAGACAATGCCAATTCCATGAAGCCGCCATATTAGGCTGCCACTGGATACGTTGTCAATATGTTGGCACTATACGGATGTTCCCGCCTCCATCTGCCTGGCGGGGTGGACTGCGCCTTGGCTTACCGTTCACAATCCTACGCAAGCAGGACGCAGGAGGCAGGGTGACTGGTTTCGCTGCGTGCCGCATCCTCCAGGATGCGGCATCGGTTCTGGGCTGCTTGATGCTATAAGGGTGTGGTATCTTCCAGCCTACGCCTTCAGCAGCTCACGGCGGGCCAGGGCGTCCTGGACGTACAGCGGCATGTCCAGGCGGCGGTAGTCCGACAGCGCCAGGCGCGAGTGGGCAAGCTCCACCACCAGCCCCTTCTCCTGGCAAAAGCGCACCGCCGGCTCCAGGTGACCCACTGCTTCCTCCCACCGCTCCTCAGCCACGGCCATAACACCCAGGGCACGACGGATTACCACGGGGGACGCCAATGTATTGGACGGGGTGCCTGCCACGAGATGGCCGTAAGGCTCCAGCACGGCCCGGCAGCGGGTCATG
>SHYF01000046.1 GCA_009692985.1 Dehalococcoidia bacterium | reverse complement strand
TGGCAAGATACATTGACACGGCCATGGAAGAGCTCCGCCGGCAGGGGATTATCGGAATCCGCTGGGTCCGGACAGAGGGTGTTCACCTGACTCTGAAGTTCCTGGGGAACGCCTCTGAAGAGCAGGTTGCGGGCATTCTCTCTTCCATGAGGAGCGCCGTGGCAGGGGCATCGCCCTTAGTTCTCCACGTCCAAGGTGCTGGCGCTTTCCCTAACATGCGCGCGCCCAGGGTCGTTTGGCTGTGGGTTCAGGGCGATATGGGGCCTCTCTTCCAGATACATGAGCGGCTGGAGGAGGCGTTGGAAGGCCAGGGGTTTGCCAGAGCGACCCGGGCGTTCTCGGCGCATCTGACTCTGGGGCGGGTGAATGGCCGGCTGTCGCCCACGTCGCTGGAAAGGTTAGCCCAGGCCATAGAAGGGATGAGCTTAGCCCAGCCCCTGGCGATGCCTGTGACGACGTTGAGTTTGATGGAAAGCCAGCTTACCGCCGGAGGCGCGACTTACCGCCGCAGAGGGCAGGGCCAACTAGGATAGGCGAGGGGCGTAGGATTGTGGGACTTTCAGGACTTGGGTTTTAATGATTGAAGGCATAGCGGGCGTAATCCTGTGGACCGACAACGTAGAGCGGCTAGTGGCGTTCTACCTGGATGTGCTGGGGCTAACGCCGCACTCCGTGAGGCCGGACTTCGTAGCCTTCAGCTTTGGGGATGCAAGGCTCAGCATCGGCAGGCACGATGGTGTCTCTGGGAAGGCGAAGGACCCAAACAGGGTGATGGTGAACCTGGCGGTAACTGACATCCAGCAGGTGTACACGCTGCTTCAGGAGAAAGGAGTTTCCTTCCTCCGGCCCCCGGAACGAGAGCGCTGGGGTGGCTGGGTGGCTACTTTCCATGACCCCGATGGGAACATACTTCAGCTTCTGCAGCAGCCCGGGTAGCATTCATGGTAGGCTCTTGGCCTCACAGCATGGTTCTGCCCAGTCCAGTAATGATATCCACATAGGAGCTATTGCCAGGCAGGAGCTATTGAAGGGGGGTAAGGCGGTATGCTGTATTTGTTCAGGAGACACTCGCCGTGGGTTTCAACGCTGGCCATTGGCCTGTGCCTGCTGGCCGGGGGCCTTTTCTTTGTTGTGAAGGGGCTGGATGCCAAGGAGATGATAAAGGCGGCGCTTGTGGCAGAGCAGGTCAAGACCGGCGTGGATGGCGTCCAGCTCGGCGCGCTGGAAGGCGCCCCGGTCACCGACTCCAAGACAGCAGGGGCGCAGGCGAAGACCATAGAGCTTCATCGCACTTCGATCAAGGGCGAGGTTCTAAAGTCGGGCGTGCCTACTACACTCCGTTATTCTGAGATGAAGAGTGCCCTTTTTGTGACTCCAGAGGCATATGCTAGCGCCAGGACTACCTACGTCACTGGCCTGACCTTGAGAACCGCCTTGAACATGGCAGTCATGGGCTTTGGTCTAGCCGACATGGCCATTGGCGCGGGAGTGATCATTATGCTTGCGGCAGCTGCTACTTTGGCGTTGGCCACGCCAGCCTTGTATATGCTTGCCGGAGTCGTGGTGAAGCGATCGGATTAGAAGGCTGACATCACAGGTGCTGATTCTATCTAACAGGGTGCCGAAAAACTCCCTCGACCATCCCCGCGACCCCCGTCCCTTCGCCCCTCTGCACACCCTTTTCCCCGCAGCCTGCTAACGGCGCTTTTGGCAAGCCTTACCTATGGGGTGAGGCTGGTGCCTCCAGACTGGTCGCCGTAGCTGCTCCCGCGTTCCGCGTTCCTGGCTTTGGCGGCCATTTGTTCCAGGTTCTTGCTGATAGCGTAGTTCAGCGTGCCTTCTGGGTAGCGTCCGATAGCGTCGGCCTCCCCCGCCGGCATCCCGGTCAGTATTTCCATGCCCTGCTCAACTGTGTCCACGGCGTAGACGGTGAACAGGCCGTCGCGGACCGCCTGGATAACATCTTCGCGGAGCACAAGGTTCCTGATGTTGTCCTTGGGGATAATGACGCCCTGGCGTCCCGTTAGGCCCTTGGCCTTGCACACGTCAAAGAAGCCCTCAATCTTGTAGATGGCCCCGCCTATGGCCTGGATTTCGCCGCGCTGGTTTACTGACCCCGTTACGGCGATGCTCTGTTGGATGGGTGATGCTGCCAAGCTGGAGAGCAGGGCGTACAGCTCAGCGGATGAGGCGGAGTCACCCTCCACCTCATCATAGGTCTGCTCGAAGCCTATGCTGCTGCGGAAGCTGAGGGGCTTGTCCTGGCCGTACTTGCCCATGACGTAGCCCGTCAGGATGAAGAACCCCTTGTTGTGGGTACGTCCTGTCATCTGGGCCTCCCGGTCAATGGATACCTGGCCCCGCCCCAGAGCAGTGCGGGCGATGATGCGTATCGGACGGCCAAAGGCGTAGTCCCCCATGTCTATCACGGACATGCCGTTTATCTGGCCCACCACGGCTCCGTCGGTATCAATTTTGATGGTGCCGTCGTCGAAGAACTCCTGCAGGCGCTCCTCCGGCAGATTGGAACGATAAATGCGCTCCTTGATTGCCCTGGCCACGTGTTGGGCTGTCACCAGCCGGCTGTTGCCATCCTCTTTCGCCCAGTGGTCCGCCTCGGTGATGAGGTCAACTATGTCTATGAAGCGGGTAGTGAGCTTGCCCTGATGCTCCACCAGCCGTGAGGCGTGCTCCACCAGCTTGGCCACGGCGGTCTTGTGAAACGGACGCACGCCAGTGTCCCTGCACTGGTTGCACACGAATGAGGCGTAGAAGCGTGTGTTCTCCGGGGTACGGTCTATGGACAGGTCGAAATCCGACTTGACCTTGAAGAACTTCCGAAAGTCCTCTTCCACCCTCTGCAGCGCGTTGAACAGCATGGGAGTGCCCATGAGGATGATCTTGGTCTGCACTGGAATAGGTTGGGGCCTCAGGGTGGCGGTGGGAATGGCGCTGAACTGCTCACCTATGTTCTCTATCCTGGCCTCGCGGCTGCGCAACACCCGTTTGAGTGTTTCCCAGACCAGGGGATTGGATAGCACGTCCCGTGCCTGGAGGGCCAGGTAGCCGCCGCTGGCCAGATGAATGGCGCCAGGGCGGATCATGGACAGGTCCGTGGCGGCGGTGCCGAAGCGGGGCCGGTACTCTACTCTGCCAAACAGGTTGTAGTATGTGGGGCTGTACTCAAAGATCACTGGTGCTCCCTGGGCATGGCTGTTATCCACTAGCACGTTGATCTTGTACCGAAGGAACCGTTCTGCATCGGCTGTCTCCTTGGCCATGGCAGCTTCCATGGTCTGCTGCTGGGGCTGTTGGTCGTCGGGGTTTCGGAAGTCGTCCACGTGTTCAGCAATGTCCTGGCGCACATCATCTAGGTATTGGACCAGGGCGGGGATGTCCCGGAATTTCTCTTTCAGCTCGTTGATGGCAGGGTTGATTACTGCCCGCACCACGTCTCTGTCCACCTCTGTCCTGCGCTTGGCGGCCTCCCTCTCCAGGCGCCGGAGCGCCGCCAGCTGCTGGTCAATGAAACTCTGGAGCGCCTCGCTCTTCGACCGCAGAGTCGCCTTCTCCTCTTCGGGAAGCTGGTTGTAACGCTCCCGAGTGATAGGCTGGCCGTCCTTCAGGGGCGTGGTGACAACGCCCAGGGGCGAAGGCTGCACGATGAACCCATCTTGCCTGGCGGTCGTCTCTATTCCTTTGGTGATTGCCTCCCGCTTCTGTTGGAACTCTTGCAAGGACTCCTCAACCCGTGTCCGATAGTTGTCGCTCTCGAAGGCCGCAGGTATGTCTCGCAGGCAGTCCCTGATCAGCTCCTCCATGTCCAGGACAAGCTGGCGGCCTGTGCCGGCGGGGAGGCACACGGCTACGGGCTGCAACGGGTCGCGGAAGTTGTGCGTGTAACACCAGTCGTCGGGGGCCGGCCGCTTTGCAGCGACCTGTTTGAGCAAGTTGCTCAAGGTTGTGGTGCGGCCCGTGCCTGGGAACCCCACCACGTAAATGTTGTAGCCCGGGGCATCCACGTTCAGCCCGAACTCCAGGGCACTGACGGCGCGGCCCTGCCCCACTGTTCCTTCCAATGGGACTAGCTCCTCTGTGGTCTGGAACCCAAGGCTTTCTGGGTCGCAGTACGTAGTCAGATGTTCAGGTGGAACCTTTAAGGAATCGGCGTCCATGGTTACGCTCCTGTCCTGGAATGGTGGATAAGAATGCTTTTAGTATGTGCCGTGGTCAACGGTTCAGCAAGCCCCGATGTAACGGAATTCGGAGCTGCCGTGCTCAAGCCGGCGAAAGGCCTTGGCTGCTAGCTTCTATTGTCACTCCACAGCGGCCATGCTAACATGCGATTCTACACTGCAAATGGCCAGCATACCAATGAATTCAACGGATGAACGCCTCAGAATGGCGGTCCCATGGACGCTCCGAGACGCGGCTAAGGCTGTGGCTCTGGTGGCCGAGGTCGCCGCCCTTTTTGTTATTCTGGCTGCTTTCGTTTCGCTTGTATTGGGTGGGGCCGTTCCAGGAAGCGGGTTTCTTCTCTCTGCCATACTGGAGGGGACGCTGCTGTTAGCTGTCTGGATATTTGGGCCGTGGAGATACGGGCAGTCGTGGAATGCGCTGGGATTGCGCGCAACCGTCAGCAGCGGCGTTCTTCTGGCCGCGCTGGCATTGCTAGCTAGTTTTGCCTTTGCCGTCATCTATACAGCAGCGATGAACGTGCTGGGGCTGGCTTGGCTCACGCCACCCCTCATACCAGATGAGCTGATGGGGACGTACCCTGAGCGCATAGCTGCTTTTGTGCTGATAGTAGTGGTAGCGCCTGTGGCAGAGGAGTCTTTCTTGCGGGGGTTTCTGCTGCCTGTGTTTGCTGGTCGGTGGGGGTTCTGGGTCGGAGCCAGCTTTGTGTCTGTGCTCTTCGCCATTGCCCACCTGGCGCCTGGTGTCCTGCTTCCGGCCATTGTGTCTGGGTTGTTGCTGGCGTGGCTATATCGCCGCACCGGTTCGCTGTGGAATTGCTGCCTGACCCACGGTGCGTAAAACGCCTTGGCCTTTGCCGTAGCCATTTCGGTCTGAGGAATCAGCATGGGATCGCACCGATTGCAGAAAACCTTTCAGGAACTGGCCGCCCGTGGCAGGACGGGCATCATACCCTTTGTCACTGTCGGCTTTCCTGATAAGCCCACCACCTTGGACCTGGTGCCAGCGTTGGCGAGAGCCGGCGCCGACATCATAGAGTTGGGCGTGCCATTCAGCGACCCGCTGGCTGATGGTGCTACGATTCAGAAGGCGAGCTTCCATGCCCTGCGCCAGGGGACAACACTGAGAGGGTGCCTGGAAGCCTGCGCCAGCCTGCGCGGGGCAGGCCTTACTACACCCCTGGTTTTCATGGGATACTATAACCCGCTGCTCGCGCTTGGCTTGAAGACATTTGCGGTGGAGGCCCAGCGAGCGGGCCTGGACGGTATAATTGTTGCTGACCTGCCGTCAGAGGAGTCCGGGCCTCTCCGGGATGAGTGCTTGCCGCGGGGCATAGATGTGATTCCGCTATTGGCTCCCACCAGCACGGAGCAGCGCATCGCCGCCGCCTGTGCCGTGGCCAGCGGATTCATCTACTGCGTCAGCCTGGCGGGAGTGACTGGTGTCCGAGCTCAGCTGTCCCAGGAGGCTTTTGGGTTGGTGGAACGGGTCCGCGCCTGCACCAGCCTTCCAGTAGCGGTGGGCTTCGGCGTGTCGCGCCGGGAGCAAGTGGAGGCGATAGGAAAGTACGCTGATGCTGTTGTGGTGGGTAGCGCCCTGATTAGCGTCATAGATAGCGCGCCCAAAGGGGAGGCGGTGGCCCGGGCGACCCGTTTCCTCTCTGAGCTGCGCGGCGCTCCTGAGCCATTGAATAGAGGTGCAGGATGACTTTCATGTGCCGGGGCATTCGAGGCGCCACCACCGCCAGGGCAAACACCAAGGAGGCTATACTGGAAGCTACGCGGGAGATGCTGGAGCAGTTGGTGAAGGCCAACGGCTTGCAGAATGACAGCATAGCCGCAGCCATATTTTCTACTACCCGCGACCTGAACGCCGAGTTTCCGGCGGTGGCGGCCCGTCTGATGGGATGGACCGGCGTGGCCCTTTTGGATACTCACGAGATGGATGTGCCGGATGCCCTACCCAGTTGTATTCGGGCCCTGATTCTGGTAAATACTGATAAGCAGGCACATGAACTGGTCAACGTCTATCTCAGGGGCGCTGTCAATCTGCGGGCGCGGAGAATGGAGGAAAGGTAAGTGAAGGGAGCAAGGCCAGGCCGGTTTCACTTGGGGGCGACCTACTACTTTTACCGCAGGGACGAGTCCTTTCGTGAAAGGGACAGGTTGGCGTTCTTTACATTCAAAACGAAACATTGGGGGCAACAATCATGATAGTCGTAATGCAACTGGAATGCACTGCCAAGGACATCCAAGGTGTGCAAGAGCACCTGGACAAGCGAGGGCTGCAAGGGCACCTGTCACAGGGGGTGGAGCGCACCGTCATAGGCGTCGTGGGGCAGACTTACCCTGAGCTTCAGGATGAGCTGGAGGTGTTGGCCGGCGTGCGAGAGGTGGTGCGCATCAGCAGGCCATACAAGCTGACTGGCCGGGAGTTCCAGCCGGCCAACACAGTCTTCAAGGTTGGAGGCGTAACCATAGGCGGCGGGAACCTGGTGGTGTTTGCCGGGCCCTGCGCCGTGGAATCGGAGGAGCAGCTGATGTCCACCGCCAGGGCGGTGAAGGCTGCCGGCGCCACTGTTCTGCGTGGGGGCGCTTTCAAGCCCAGGACATCCCCTTACAGCTTCCGCGGCCTGGGAGAAGAGGGGTTGAAGCTCCTGGAAGAGGCCCGCAATGAGACGGGAATGCCGGTCATCACCGAGGTCATGGATACCAAGGATGTGGAGCTGGTGAGCCGGTACGCCGACATCCTACAAATAGGCGCCAGGAACATGCAGAACTTTGCTCTCCTGGAGGAGGTGGGTAGGGCCGGCAAGCCAGTGATGTTGAAGCGTGGATTCTCTGCCACCTACGAGGACTGGCTTCTGGCGGGCGAATATATCATGGCAACGGGCAACCGGCAGCTTATGCTGTGTGAGAGAGGCATACGCACCTTCGAACATTTCACTCGGAACACACTGGATCTGGCTGCTATCCCTGTGATCAAGAGGTTGAGCCACCTGCCTGTGGTGGCTGATCCCAGTCATGGGACGGGCAAGTGGTATCTGGTGACACCCTTGGCTATGGCAGCCGTGGCAGTGGGGGCTGATGCCCTGATCGTGGAGGTGCACCCCAATCCTGACACCGCCCTCTCTGATGGAGCCCAGTCCCTGACATTTGAGAACTTTGGGAAGCTGATGAGACAAGTCAAAGCCATACGAAAAGTCGCGGAGCAGGTAGCCGTTTCTCAGTAGATATGACTTCGCTGGAAGAGGAGCTGGCCAGGGTCAAGCCGTCCGGAGAGACATTTCTCACGGTGGGCGTATTCGATGGCGTTCACCGGGGGCACAGGCATCTCCTGGATCTGCTGAAGCGCCAGGCTGCCCGGGCGGGCTGTGTTCCAGGTGTTGTCACATTTCGCAACCATCCCGTTACAGTGCTGAGACCCGAGGCTCCAGTAAGGCTCATCACCACCGTGGAGGAGCGCGTGCGCCTTCTGCAAGAACTGGGCATTGAAACGGTGGCGCCCATAACATTCACATTGGATGTTTCCCGCGTAACCGCCAGAGAGTTCGTTGCCATGCTACAGCGCTACCTTCGCATGTGTGGCATGGTGGTGGGGCCCGACTTCGCGCTGGGCCACAACCGGGAGGGAACGCCCCAGGTGCTGCGAGGGGTGGGCACGGAATTAGGGTTCACCGTTGCTGTGGCGAGTCCATACGACGATGGAGGAATCCGGGTCAGCAGCACAGCCACGCGAAACGCCCTGGCGGCGGGAGACATCGCAACGGCGTCCAACCTTCTAGGGAGAAGCTACGCTCTGCAGGGAGAGGTGGTGCACGGCGAAGGGCGCGGCGGCAGCCTGCTGGGATACCCCACAGCCAACGTCGCCGTGGATCACGACCTGCTGCTGCCTGGCGATGGCATCTACGCCACCTGGTTCCACGTTGACAGCCAGCGTTACCAGGCGGCTACCAGTATTGGCACGCGTCCGACCTTTGGGTTGGGCGAGCGGACAGTGGAGGCGTTTCTCCTGGACTTTAGGGGAGACCTGTACCAGAAAACAGTCCGCCTGGAGTTCGTGGAACGGCTAAGGGACGAGGTGGCCTTTGACACAGCCGAAGCACTTAAAAGGCAGATAGAGATAGACGTGAGGGAGACGCGGCGGGTGTTGGGCGCTGCGGCTTAGCAGGCTGCTGAAAAAGGGGAGCCCAGAGGGGCGAAGCCCCTTTGGTGGGGGGCTGGGGGTGTCCCCCAGATTCGATTTTCACCCCCTTCCTGGCTAGGAAGGGGGCAGGGGGATAGTCGAAAGAGTTATTATCACCCTGCCTAGGAAACTGTAACCAACGGTGATTTTAACTAGGAACGAACAGGTGATACCCGACACTAAAATCCTGGATACCATCCTTCATCGCGGCGTTGCCGAGATCATAGTCGAGCAGGAGTTCGTAGAGCTGCTGAAAGCGGGCAAGCCCCTGCGCCTCAAGATGGGGTTCGACCCCAGCAGCCCGGACATACACCTTGGCCACGCCGTGGGCCTGCGCAAGCTACGCCAGCTCCAGGAGCTGGGCCACCATGTCGTGCTCATCGTCGGCGACTGGACGGCGCGCATTGGCGACCCCAGCGGCATGTCGGCCACCCGGCGAATGTTGACGCAGAGCGAGGTGGAGACCAACGCCGAGACGTATATGCGGCAGCTATTCAAGGTGGTGGACAGGGCAAAGACCCAGGCTGTCTATCAAAGCGAATGGTTCGGCAAGTTCGACCTGGGAAAGGTGATAGGGCTGACCAGCAGGTTCACAGTGGCCCAGTTCTTGGCGCGGGATGACTTCGCCAAGCGGTTCCGGGAGGGCCGGCCCATCGCCATCACAGAGCTGCTGTACCCCCTGATGCAGGCTTACGACTCCATCGCCGTGAGGTCCGACGTGGAGTTCGGCGGCATGGACCAGAAGTTCAACCTGCTGGTGGGCCGGGAGCTTCAGACCATGGAGGGCCAGCGGCCCCAGCAGTGCTTCATGGTGCCTTTGCTGGTGGGCACCGACGGCGTCCAGAAGATGAGCAAGAGCCTGGGCAACTACATTGGCGTGGCGGAGTCGCCCCAGGAGATGTACGGCAAGGTGATGTCCATCCGAGACGACCTGATAGTAACCTACTTTGACCTGGTGACGGACGTGGACGCGGCGGAGATAGGGGAGATGCGGCAGGTTTTGGCTCAGGGTTCCGTCAACCCTATGGAGATGAAGAAGCGGCTGGCGCGAGAGATTGTGAGCCAGTTCCACGATGCCGCCGCCGTCAGGGACGCCGAAGTGCATTTTGAGCGCGTGGTGCAGCGGGGTGAAGCGCCGGAGGAGATACCCACACTGAGCCTTGCTTCTCTCCAGGGCCAGAGACTCAGCCGTGTTTTGGTCATGGCAAATCTGGCTTCCAGCACTGCTGCCGCCAAAAGGCTGATATCGCAGGGTGCTGTGGAAAAGAATGGGGAGAAGCTTACCGACGACCTGGTGCTGGAGGGCTTGAAATCAGGCGACTTGCTGAAAGTAGGCAAGCAGAGCTTCCTGCGGGTTGTAGAGCGAGAGACTGGAAGCGACCCACGCCGATGATGTCATTCTGAGCGAAGCGAAGAATCTTGTATGCCATCTATGATGGTTCCTTAGTTGCAGTTGCGGCTGGTGGTCGATGCATACCAGATTCTTCGGTCATGCCGCCTTCGGCGGGACTCCCTCAGAATGACATGAACGTTACTGACATTAGCAACCTATCCCTGTTAGAAGCATGAACCGCCCAATGCCAAGCCACCACGAGCCATCTGCTGCCTCCCTCGACCCGGAGCGCATCAACGAGCTGAGCCGCAGCTTCTGGAACTCGGCCATCCTGCGCGCCGGCATCAAGCTGGGCGTGTTCGCCTTGCTGGACAAAGGCGGGCTTACCGCTGAGCAGGTGGCGGGCAAGGTCAAGGCATCACCCAGGTACGTCCAGGCGTTCCTGGACTCGTGCGGAGTCCTGGGGCTTCTGGACAAGCAGGGCGATAGGTACGTCAACTCGCCCGTGGCATCCCAATCCCTGGTTCCCGGCAAGGACAAGTACGTGGGCGACCTGGTGCTGCACATCACCAACCACTGGGAGACCTGGGGCCGGCTGGACAAGCTAATCCAGGACGGGAAAACAGTGCGGCCCTTCGAGACAGGGTACGTGGATGCTGCCACCTACTGGCGGGACTACATGTGGGGGCAGCACAACCGCGCGCTGGCTGGCCAGGCTGAGCAGTTAGTGAAAACGGTTGATTTGGGGAACAGGAACCGCATGATGGACATGGGCGGCGGCGCTGCCAGCTACAGCATCGCTCTGTGCCAGGCCAACCCACAGCTCAAATCGGTTGTCATAGACCAGAGAGAACCACTGGCCATAGCCAGGCAACTGGCAGGCCTTCAGAAGCGGATTCGCCTGGTGGAAGGGGACTTCTTTACTGTGGACCTGGGCCGGGGCAACGATGTTGCCCTTATTTCCGGCGTGACGATGATTAAGTCAG
>SHYF01000045.1 GCA_009692985.1 Dehalococcoidia bacterium | reverse complement strand
CCAATACCCTGAGTCGCTTTGAGACGGAGACCTTGACCCAGGAGGGCAACCTGAAAGGGTTAGCCCAAATGAACACTCAGTGGGTAGAAGGCGCCATGGCCCACACGGTCCACCAGCGTGTCATTCTGGATATGGACAGTTCCGAGAGCCCAGTACATGGCCAGCAAGAAGGGTCGGCCTACAACGGACACTTCGAGTGCGTCTGCTATCACCCCCTGTTTCTTTTCAACCAATTTGGGGATTGCGAAGGAGCTACGCTGAGATCTGGCAACGTCCACAGCGCTGATAAGTGGCGAGAACTCCTTGAGCCGGTGGTGAGGGGCTACCTGAAGAAGGGCGTGCGGCTGCTGTTTCGAGCTGACGCTGCCTTTGCCAAGCCAGAAGTGTACGAATATCTGGAAGCAGCGGGCATGGGTTACGCCATAAGACTTCCGGCCAACCAGGTGTTGCAGGAGCATATTCGTCACTTGCTGGAACGCCCTACCGAATGGCCGTCGGGGAGGCCCATTGTCTGCTATCACGATTTCGTCTATCAGGCCCAGAGTTGGGACTCGCCTCGGCGAGTGGTAGCCAAGGTGGAATGGCACCATGGACAACTGTTCCCCAGGGTTGGGTTCATTGTGACGGACCTGCACTATCCACCCAAGGGTATTGTCCGCTTCTACAATGGGCGTGGCATCGCCGAACAGTGGATCAAGGAGGGTAAGTACGCCCTCAACTGGACCCGTCTCTCCTGCCACCGGTTCGTGGCCAATCAGGTGAGGCTGTGGCTGTTCATCTTGGCCTACAACTTGGGGAACTTCGTACGAAGGCTGGCATTGCCGGAGTCGGTGAAGCACTGGTCGTTGCGCAGTGTACAAACTAAGCTGATCAAGATAGGTGGACGGCTGGTGCGCCATGCCAGAAGGTTGGTGTTTCAGCTTGCCGAAGTGATTATGACCAGGGATGTGTTCAGCGGGGTGCTGGAGCGGATAAGCAAACTCTGCCCACGGCCAGGATAGTATCTGTCCTTGATCTTGGGGTGGACTTGAAGTGACCCAGGGGAAGGTGTGTGTTCAAAAAGTGCGAGGTGAGTGAAACCATGGTCAGCGCGGTTTTTCAGGGAGAAGGCCGAGCCTTCAAGCCGAGTATCTTGGCTTTGGTGACTTGGCGAGCCGTTTGACAGGAGTTAGCAATACTCATAGACTACCGACTATCAACCTGCAAAGGCCACTTTGGGCGCAGGCCGGTTGATATGGGGAATTCCGGTTCAGGAGGTAGGGTATGTCGCATTTCGGCCAAGCTGGACGAGGTTCCTGCACGATGCTGGGTTTGGTGCTGTTGCTGGCGCTGGCGGTGGCCTGCGGCGGTACTTCAGCCCCGGCCGCTCCTGCCCAGCCTGCGGTAACGGTCAACCCGGTCCAGACGCTGCCCACCGCCACCCCCCAAGCCACTCTCTCACCCAAAAAGCCTCAAACGGCCAAGAACCGCGCGGTGGCAGTCATTGCGGTGGAGCCGGAGCATTTGGCTGGCATACGCAATAGTGACGCCCACGGGGGACAGCTCCTGGATACCGTCAGCGGGTACATGGGCCACGTAGACCGGGATACCCGCAAGGCAGCCCCATCGTCCTTGATCAAGAGTTGGCGGCAGACCGCTCCAAACCAGTGGGAGTACGAGCTGCGCCCCGGTGTGACCTTTCATGACGGCGCCAAGTGGGATGTGGCGGCCTGGCAGGAATATGCCAAATTTGCCGGCGTGTCCAAGTACCCCATCACGTCTCTCGCGGTGTCGGGGCCCTACACGGTGGAGGAAGCTGGGCCCCTCAAGGCCAGAGTTAACTGCGGCGGACCCTGTCCGCTCTTTGAGTGGGCGCTGTACCTGTCCAAGACGTACTCGCCCAAAGCCCTTCAGGCGGGTGAGTTCACCCAGATGCGGGAGCCGGCAGGGGCAGGCCCCTACAAAGTAGTCCAGTGGACTCCCGGGGTGAAGGTGGTTACGGCGGCCTTTCAAGGCTTTATCCCGGCTCCCGAGTCACCAGAGTTCGCCGCACCATTGTTGGCCGAGATCGAGTGGCAGTGGCGGGAAGAATCCACAGTGCGCAGCGCCATGATTGAAACCGGCGAGGCGGACTGGGCTTTCCTGCTCAGCCTGGACGATACCAAGCGGCTGGGGCCGAGCCGCTTTGTCACCGGCGGCACCGCCGAAATGGCGTGGTACCGCATTGACACCATCTGGGACCCCTGGTTGTCCAAGAAGGAGATGCGCCAGGCCATGGTGCACTCGATAGACTGCCAAGCCATCGTGGACGCCCTGTTCCAGGGCACCACCACGTGCCGGGGGAATTTTGGGGTTCCAGGGGTCACCGGCATCACCGAGAAAAACATTAAGCCCTACGAGTACAACCCCACTCTGGCCCGCCAGCTCCTGGAACGGATTGGCTATCGTTGCGGCCGGCCTAACTCGGCGCCCAACTGCGAAGCCGAGATCAAGATCAACAGCCGCGCCAACCGCATCGCGTTCCACCAGGAGCTGGTGGAGTCAATGGCGACTTACATGAAGACTGCGGGCATCAACGCCAGAGCAAATTTCCTGGAAGGCAGCATCCGAGTCAAAATGCGCGATTGCGGCATAGGTATCCCCGGCGCCCAAAAGGCCGGGTGGCAGGGCGCCACCGAAAGCAAGAAGCCCGCCACCTGCGACCCCGGGCAACTCATGGACATCATCGGGACCGCCTATGAAAACTTGGACTATGGCGCATTCGTGGGCCAGCGGCTGCAGTGTGACTCGGGCGGCGGCACCGTGTGCATCCCGGAGCTAGATGCGGAATGGCACAGGGCTCGGGGGTTGTCTGGCGATGAACGCCGCCGGGCGCTGGAGGCCATCGCCGACGTGGTGCGAGAAGATGTTCTTGGCCTTCCCATCTTTGATCTGACCGCCATCTATGGGATCAATCCCAAACTGAGGGGCTTCGAGAAGCCCCGGTTCGACAAGCATCTTTTTGCCAACCTGTGGTGGTTCGACAAGTAACCAGGGCCAACAGTTGAGTTGAAAGAAAGGAGTACGTCATTAGCTCGATCCCCCTTGGCCTGTCCGCCATACTGGATCGGCTCGAGCAGACCGGGCCCGACCAGGTCAGTGTGACCACCAAGGTCCCCGCCGCTGACTTCCCTATGACCAATTCGGAGGCGGCATCGAACTGGATCGGTGTCATCTTACCCAAGCGGGCGAGTTTGCACGATATACCTGCGGAAGCGGCCTACGACCGCAACCCCGTGGGCGCCGGCCCCATGAAGCTGGTGAAGCACGTGGCGGCCTCCGAGATGACCCTGGAGCGCTTCGCCGACTACTACGAGCAGCCCAAAAACAGCTTCCCCACCGACAAGCGGGTGAACTTCACGACGCTGAGCCTGCGGCTGATCCCCGCTTAGTGACGGCGGCATGGCGTGGCGCTGGTAGCACCGGCCAAGGGCGGCACGACTTAACTCAGTTCATATGGAGGAACCATGATTGGGAGACTTTTAAAGACTCTACCCGTACTAACATTGGTATTCGCGCTGGCCTGCGGAGCCGCGGCCACTGCCACGCCATCGCCGACCAATGCACCCCAATCCACCGCTATTCAACCAGGCATAGCGACCGCAACACCAGCCCCCGCTGTTAAACCCGCAGCCGTGGTGAATCCTGGCAAACTGACGGTTATGGTGGGGAGTTTAGGTAACGAGCGGTTCGACTTCGCTTTCACTGTGGATTCAACGAAAGGGAACATCTATGGCCGAACTGTGCACGGGTTTCTCATCTCCGATAACGAGACAAGAGAGATGGTACCAGGCATAGCAAGCCAGTGGGGCCTCTCCGCCGATGGCCTGACCTGGACGTTTACAATCCGAAAAGGGGTAAAGTTTCATGATGGGACGGAACTAACAACGGAAGATGCTCTGTGGAGTCTTCAGCATTCCTGGGGGCCTCAGGCTGTTGAATATGCCATCGACAGCACAGCACTGGTCGCTTCTCGCCGGATGAATAGGATAGAGATGAGCGGGTCGGATAAAGTAAGTATGGTCACTAAGGCCCCGGTTACCGAGATCGCTTACGTCCTTTCCGAGGCAGGAATCTTCTCGCACGGTATCATGCCCAAGAGAGCCAAACTACACGACACCGCAGAGGAGGAGGCCTACGATAAAAAGCCCATTGGGGCTGGGCCTATGAGGCTGGTAAAACACGTCCCGAACTACAGCATGACGTTCGAGCGTTTCGATGATTTCTACTACCAGCCCAAGAACGGCTTCCCCGAAGATAAAAGGATGAAGTTTCAGTTGCTGGACGTGTTCTTGGCGCCGGAGGAGGCCACCAGAGTGGCGGCCGTACGGGCTGGGGAGGCCGATATCGTTCCAGTCAGTCTTGCAACGAAGAATCAGATTGAGACCGCAGGCCGGCGTCTGGTGTTTGGTCAGGAGGGTATATCTGTATATATCAAGTTAGTTGGGTGCTGGGAACCGCAGCATCCCTGTCACGACAAGCGGGTCCGGCAGGCTTTAGACTATGCCATCAACAAAGACTTGATCCGGGATAGACTTTATGGAGGCTCCGAAGTATTCCAGGTAAAAGGATGGACGGCTGTCACCCCTAGCACCATTGGATATACTCGTGAGCTCGACCCCTTGCCCTTCGACCCCAACAAGGCCCGGCAGCTGCTGGCTGATGCTGGCTATCCCGGCGGCCAGGGGTTCGGCAAGCTGATCGTTAACACCCATCCTTCTATCTCGATACCATTCATGGTCGAAGGGGCGCAACTAGGTGCTGAGTTCTGGAGAAGGGAGCTGGGGCTAGACACGGAGGTAAGGGTAGGGGATGGCGTTGGGATCAGAAAAAGGCAGCAAGCGGGAGAATTAAACGGTCAGCTATGGTGGTATGACGTCACAGGCCGGAAAGATGCTACAAGTACCATGGCCGTAAACTATGGCGACCTTGAGAGCCCCAATCGGGCCCACGGGGATCCAGAACTTGTCCGGCTGGTGAGAGAAACCTTTGGGATACTCAATGTGGATGAACAAGCGGAAGCGTCTAAAAAGCTGTACCTGCGTCTACGGGATGAAAGCTATAACCTTGGTATTGGATATGTAAATATCCCCTGGGGCGTGGGGCCTCGTGTCTTGACGTGGAGCCCTTATTCCCTGTCAAACCATCCCTCCGCTCTTCACACGATTACCCTGAAGTAACCCACAAGCTCCAATGGGGAACGGCACACATTGTGCCGTTCCCCATTGGAGCTTTTTAGTGGGAGATGTGTTTTAAGATGACCAGCCCCCCCAGCATTGATAGAGGCATACCGGCCCTGGCGCGGGGGGGGGGCCTGGTCGAGGGCAGGTGCTTATATAAGTTTAGGTGACTATCCCCTATCAACACGGAAAAGGGGGGAGGTGAGCATCCCCGTTTAGCACATCAATCTGGGTTCAGCAATTGTGAATGAACCCACGCATTCATTTGTTCCCACTCTCGCCAGGTAAGTGGCACAACATAATCCGAGCCTACTGGTAATTGAATACGGAGACGCATAGGTGGGGTTGAGCTACTATTGTATTCTATAAGCAACGTCACAGGACTGTCATCTGAACGTGGATTAGGTGCGGTTCGGACAAATAGGCGTTTCCAATTCTGCTGTGTCATGGATTTACCTCCAACTTTGCGGATGTTGACCAAACTGGTATAGTTGACTCATGCCAGGAAGCAAACGAAAGAATACCACACGGCCTTCTTTTTAAGAAGGTAAGTTACGGGATGCAGCAATCAGCAAGGCGCAAGACCTTAAGTTTCAGGCTTCAGACTTAAAAAGGCTCATATCTAAGGCTGTTGTTAAGAAGGCCCCCGAAGGGGCCGAACCCTAAGTAGAGCGCCTGGGTCGCCGCCCAAGCTGCCGCTATGACAAACACGCCGTGAGTCACTTTGGCTCACCTCCTTTTGAGGCTCTGGGGAGCGTGAATCCCTAGAGCCTCAAGTTATTCCAGGTTAGTCCTTGACGCCTAGTACCCGTTCCAATCTGTCCATCAATTCCGCAGTGGACTCCCCATTATCTTCACTTATCTTTGTGTAAGTTTATGTGTCGGCGCGTTAGGGCTGAACTATATAGCATGACTAGCACTTTACGGGCATCTTGTATCCACCGCCCTGCTGCCGGGGCGGGGCCTGCCGCCCCCGCCTGTGGCTGCCAGCGGCGGGCACCGGCTGGGGCGGATGGCGTACCTGGCTACTACACTAGCGCCGGGCCAGGAGCTGGCCGGTATTGTCGGGGAGCCGCCGCCGCAGCGCCCTGAGCGGCCCAGTATCGCCGCCCGGATGTTGAATCTCTTACTCGGGTGGCGGGGCTAGGGAGAGTCCCAAAATGCCCAGACTGTGACAGGGTGGCCGGGGCGCGCTTCTGTTCCCTGGGTGCTGCCCGCCCGCCCTGACCTGGAAGAGGGGACACTGCGTCACCATTTTAGTAATCTGTAACATGTTGGGGGGATAACATGGCGGTGAGAATCGGCCGGCCCAGGGTAACAGGCCGGCCTGGTTTCAATGAGAGTTTTGGGACGGTTTTGGAACGCATATCCCAGGGGGAAATCTCCATCCGCCAGGGCGCACGAGACCTAGGGATCGGGACCGCCACGTTATACCGTTATGCCGGATGGGGAAACCAGGCGCGGTCTACAGGGAGCGGGACACCAGTAGGTGCTACTACGCCACCGCCGCCGCCTTGAGCAATCAATTGGTCGACATATCCCAAGGTCGTGTTCAAAGTCACCCCCCGGCGGCGAGAGATTTCAGCCGGTGACAACCCATCAGTAACCATCTCAAGCGTTTCTTCTCTCACGCCCATGGTGCCTCACATTCCGGGTACAAGAAATATCCGCAACTTTACGAAACTAATACCACAGTGAAACCTGCAGAGGCTGCATAAGGCGGCAATGTAGATTCCACCTTGGCTTTAGTACAGGGTGCGCAATCACGAGACCAGCGCGTACACCGCCACTATCCGTGGGATACGCATCTCTACCTCTTCTTCTTCGGCGGCGGCGCGTTCCAGGTGCAGGCCGCAGTCGTAGTAGAGTTGGCGTACACGGCGAAGGAGCATTTCCCCGACAGCTTGGCCTCTGCGGAGGCGATCACAACCGGTCTGGAAGCGCTTCTGCCGTGTCCGAGAAACTGCTTCTGATAGCTTGCCAATCCCGCCGTCGGCGTCCAGGACTGGCCGTTCGCGCTTGAGCTTCTCCAACCAGTCTAGGACGTATCGCTGGCCCGCGGTCAAGTTGCTTCTGGTTTTCCGCTGCGCCCAAAGGTCATCCACGTCCTTCTCTAGCCGTAGTTTCACTGACGTAAGTACGTGGTTCAAATTGGCGGGCAATTGTGACGGTAACTCATTGGGACTGCAAGAAGCCAGTCGCAAAGCTTCTATGGTGTCAATGTCCACAGGCTGGTCTTTCAAGTCGCGGACGTACAGGCGCAGGAAATCCCCTGCCTTGCCTAGCACCAACACTTTCCCTGCGCCCTCCGTTGATTGCCGCGCCGTCCGCAGACCGTCGCGAAGGTTGCGGATACGCTCATACTCCAGAGGGTCTCGCTCGCGGAGGTCACGGAAGAACTCTTCGGCGTCAGCCAGCGTCGCGCCGATAAGGCTGTCTTCCCCTTCAAAGCGGCCCAGGTGCCGGCCGGAGGTCTCCTCGTAGATGGCGTAGACGGCCTCGGGGTTGATGCGCTCCTTTTCGTCCAGCACCTGGGAGTCCATGCCCAGAATCTCGTTAAACTCTTTGATGCGCTGGGACAGCTTTTCTCGTAGGCCAAGCTCCTTTTCTGCCGCTTGTTCGGGCAAGAAGTTGATGGCGTGGATCTCTTCGTGCCTTGAGCCAATGCGGTCAACGCGGCCAAAGCGTTGAATGAGGCGCACGGGGTTCCAATGCAGATCGTAGTTCAGCACTTGGCTACAGTCCTGGAGGTTAAGGCCCTCAGCTAGACGGTCGGTGGTAATGACTAAGTCCAATGGCTTGCCCTTTGGCAGGCTGCCGTCCATTGCCGGGTTGGCCTCAGGAGCGAAACGCCTGACAATGTCCTGCAGGTTCTCAGTGTCACCGGTCACCAGGTGGCCGCGCTGTTTGAGGGAAGTGGGCAGATTGTCCCAGACGTACTGAGCCGTGTCCTCATATTGGGTGAAGACGAGGAGCTTCTTGTTCTTCATTAGACTTGGCAGCAGGTCCAGGAGGAACCTTTGGAGCTTGGCGTCCCTGGACTCAGGAATCTTGACCTTAGTCACAAGACTTTGGATATACTCGAAGGTCTGTAGGTCATGTTCTATGTCCCGTTGCAGATCCTTGACTCGAAAGTCCTTGATGTCATAGGCGAAGCCGCGCGCTTCCTCAGCTTCGGCAAGGGCCTCCATAAAGTCCTGCAACGCTTCCTCGGTATCGTCCAGGGCGACTTCCAACTCCCGGACTGCGGCAGGACCTGCCGCGATCTTGCCGTGGTCCAGCGCCGTCAGGAAGTTCTTATGGACAAGCACCTGCCGGTCAATGCTCTTGCGAAAGGCCTCTACAGAGCTTTCCAGACGCTTGAACAGGCTCGTGCGGATCAGGCCGCGAAGGTTCTTGCCAGCACGCACCAAGCGTAAGTACCGCTGGT
Organism: Dehalococcoidia bacterium; assembly: GCA_009692985.1. GTDB lineage: Bacteria > Chloroflexota > Dehalococcoidia > Lucifugimonadales > SHYF01 > SHYF01. Next base: position 2,668 of record SHYF01000045.1, on the reverse strand, counting down.
CCCGCTGCCTTTCCGGCATTACGTAGCTGTAGAGGCCGTACCGACCATAGGTCAACGCCCTAGGGTCCTCTGCCTGCGTGTCGGACTCCTCCTCTGGGATCAGGCGGAGCTGCGGGCTAGTGCTCTTGCGACGGTGGAGCATTTTCACGATCTCGGCGTAGAGGGCCTGGCCGTGTTCCTGGCCATACACATCGTCCACGCAGTACTCCACCGTCCGGAGACGGCGGTAAGGAAAGAATTTCTTCTCTTCAATTCCTTCCACCGTCGTGAACTTGAGGTACGCCCTGCGCTCCTCTAGCAAGTAGGGACCGAAGTTCCCGGGGTCAACGGGCTTATCGGTCTCCTCGTCGTAGCCGTACCAACGGAGGAGCTGCCAGCGGGTGCGCCGTACCAGCATATGCACCAGCAGGTCTTGAAGCCGCCGTTCGCCCCGTTCCACGCGCCTGAAGTACTCCCGCAAGTTGCGCGGCTCAACGGGGATGCGCGTCGACTCTTCGTGATGGAACAGCTTTAGTTGGTTGTAGACATCCCAGTTGGACTTGTTGTAAGGCGTGGCCGTCATGAGGAGCACTTTGCGGTCGGCCCCATCCCCCAGGTACTGGTTCAGGACCCTGTACCGATCATTGTCGGAATAGCGCAGATTGTGGCTCTCGTCCACAAGAACGAAGCCACAGTCCTGATACTTGTCCTTCTCCAGCTCCGTGGTGAGGCTGCCGTCGCCGGCCTTGCTTTCCCTGAGCATGCTCAAGGGCACGATCTGGGCGTTAAGGTTCCACCGCGTGTTGTACTCCTCCCACATGGGCTGCAACGTCTTGGGGCAAATGATAAGGGGCCGCCGCCGCTCGGCCTCATAGAAGTGGCGGGCTACTGCGGACCCTATGAACGACTTGCCCACGCCCACAACATCAGCGACGAATGCGCCCTGGTACGCCTTGACCATGCCGATGGCCTGATGCACGGCCACCTTTTGGTACACCGCCAATGGGATTTCCTCTGGTAGGACTAGCTTTGAGCTGTCATCTTCCAGCCGGCTTCGCACCATCTCAAAGAGCATCTTGAGGTATACGTCATAGGGGCGGGCGATGGCCAGCGCCCAACTTTCCTGCAACTCACGCATAAGCTCTGCTGAGAAGGGCTTGGCCTCGGCCCATAGCTTGTCAAACCATTCAGATAGGTCCCGGTGCAAGCCTTCGCCCGTCATGATGTTGGCGTCGTCGTCCACCTGAACGTTCAGCTCAGTATTGCTGGCAAGGCCAGGCTCCGTGAGGTTGCTGGAGCCAATTATGCCGATGCCCCGTGAGTTGGGCTGCGGCGTGCGATAGTCAAAAATGTACGCCTTGGCGTGGAGGACGCCGCGAGTGTGGATGCGCACCTCTATCCTACCGCTGGCAATCAGGTCGGCCAGGGTGGAGATCGTCCGTTCCTCCCGCCCCCCTGGCTGGAGCTCGCTGATGTGCTGGCGGATGGTAGCCGCAGTCTCGCCCAAGGCCTTGTCGACCGGTGCGAACCGCTGCTCCCGCAGCTTCTCTTCAATAATCTCCCGTCGGCGATATCCAAGGGCAAGCTGTTCCACGGTCTGGCGGTTGGTGGTGGTCCCGATGAGGAGATACAGCTTGTCCAGTTGCCCAATGCTGTCGGCAATAGCGTTGAAACCGGAGACGAAGAAGTAGCCCACGGCGAACCGGGCCGCGGATGCGTGGGGGATGAGGGTGTTGATGGCATCGGAAAGCCGGTGGGTCTGGTTGTCGATAAGCTGGTCAGACATCCCAAACGTCTCCTGCTACGCCGCCCCAGATGTCCTTGCCCGACCATGCGTACCAACCTGGCCGCTCGGTGAGGGCGCGGAACCGCTCCCGGGGCACGCCGTTTGGCAGGTGTCTCGTGGGGTCAATGCCCCGGAGCTTCTCATGCTTCTTCTTGAAGTCGCTGCGCTTGTCCGGCACCGTCTCTTCCTCGATGATCCGCTTCAGATGGCGGGCGAAATCCCCGCGCCTCTGGTCGCTCTGGTAAGTGGAGTCGCCCAGCGCTGCTCCAATCTCAAGGGCTGCCTGGTAAGCCGCCTCCACCCTGGAGTCCTCCCGAAGCTCTGCGGACCAGGCGTCCAGTTGCACTGGCCCGCCGCCGTGCCGGTGCTCCAGCAGCCACTCCGCCTTCTCCCGTAGCCACCACTCGTAGGCTTGCAGAAAGTCCCGGTCGCCAAAGGGTTCGTCCCAGCGGCGCTTGTAGGCCGGCTGCTCTACCTGGCCAATGTGCTCGTTCTCGGCGATGGCCTCCAGCCGCACCCGCCACAGCTCCTTCTGAGCTTCCGGCCACTCCTCAGGTACCTCCCGCTCGTGCTGGAGGAGCCGGTAAGGCCGCTGTAGCTGGTCAATGGGCTGAGGCTCCTCGGCGCCTGTCAGGTTCACCGCGGGATGGTCCAAAGGCAGCAGGCCGTAGGCGCCGTACATCAGCCAGTCCATCTCTTCCTGGAGGGCCGCCATCTGCTGGCGGAGCCGCCGCATTTCCTCCAGGGCCAGCCCCCACGCGGTCTTCAGTTCCTGTGCGGGCTGCCAGTCCAGGTATAGACCACCATGCGGTTCCTGGTAGCCTCGGATGCTCCGGTACCAGTCGGTGTAAGCCTCGCCCGGCTGCTCGAACAGCTTGTGCGGGTGCAGGCCAGGAATCAGAG
>SHYF01000044.1 GCA_009692985.1 Dehalococcoidia bacterium | reverse complement strand
TTTGCTTGGGCGAAACAAAGCTTACCTGGATGTTATTCCGGTCCCAGATTTCCTGCTGCACCGGTAGAGGACGGTCAGAACAGCTGCCGATAATGCACCCATGCGCCTGAGCCTTCCTTACCATGTCCATGGTGATTGGTCCAGGGGGATTTCCCACTTCAAGAGTTCCATCTATGTCAAAGCTGACCAGTATTGCCAATAATGCCCCCTATATTCACCGCTGATTCAGATGAGATTGCTCAGGCGCACCGGGTTCCGCGACGACTGTGGCACACTCCCCAAAATGGCGTCTACCTTGGATTTCCCCTTTGAGGCATCCACGGCCATGTAGCGGGACCCATTGGGATAACAGCAGTTTAGCACCTGTCTCGTTCGCTAGCAAACCCCTTCGACTCTTGCGGAAGATACCGGTTCAGCCGTGCCAGGGCTGCACCAGTCCAATGAGATGCTGGGGCGATCTTCAGCCAGGCAATGACACGGGGCACAGGATTTGGTAATATCTAAGCTTCGTGTCCACGCGCAAATTGGTAGCGCATAATGCCCTCCGGAGGTTGCGAATGCCCAATCAGGCTCTGTACGACATGAAGATAGTTGACTTTACGCGTTACATCGCGGGGCCGGCATGCACCAAGCTGCTGGCCGACTACGGGGCTGAGGTCATAAAAATAGAGCGGCCTGGTACAGGCGACGGGACACGTAGTATGGGCCCCTTCTATCACGATGAGCCTCACCCTGAAAAGAGCGGCCTATTCCTTTATCTTAATACCAACAAGCGCGGCATTACGCTCAACCTGAAAAGCAAGATGGGCAAGGAGATAGTTAGGGAGTTGATCAGAAAAGCGGATGTGGTGGTGGAAAACTTCAAGCCAGGCGTCATGGAAAGCCTGGGCTTGGGGTACGATGAGTTGGAGAAGCTAAACCCCAACCTGGTGATGACATCCATCAGCAACTTTGGCCAAACCGGGCCGTACAGGGACTTCAAAATATCCGAAATGATGGCCTTTGGGATGGGTGGGCCGATGTATACCAAGGGACTGCCTGAGAGGGAGCCTGTTAAGTACGGATTGACAGTCACCATTTACCACTCCGGCATTGTTGCGGCCCTGGCTACCATGGTTGGGTTCTATGGCGCTCGGTACCAGGGCACGGGCCAGCACATAGACCTGTCTATCTTAGAGGCGGAGGCCGGAACTGTGGACGGAAGGAGTAATGCGCTAGTGACCTACCAGTACAACGGTGAGCTCCCAACCCGGGGGGCTGTAGTGGGCGCTCAGTATCCCCAGGGGACATTCCCTTGCTCAGATGGCTACTTTCGCATTACGGCTGGCGGCCCGCGCTTCCCTAACGTGGTGAACATGATGGGGAACCCACCAGAACTTAAAGACCCCAAGTGGTACACCGCCAAGGCTCCAAACGACCCTGCTCTTAAAGAAGAGTTCATGGAGCTTTTCTTAGGCTTCACAATGCAGCACACCAAAATGGAGCTGTTCGAGATGGGAGGCAAGAGTGGCAACCTGTGCGCTCCTGTGCTGACGCTGGACGAGGTGTTCCGAGACCCTAGTTTCAACGAGCGGGGTTTCTTCACCGAAGTGGACCATCCCATGACAGGAAAACTGAAGTATCCTGGCCGGCCTTTTATCATGGGGGATTCCCCTTGGCAACTCAGGCGTCCCGCCCCACTTCTGGGGCAGCACAATGGTGAGGTCTACTCGGAATTGGGCTATTCCAAGGATGATCTGATCAGGCTAAGGGAAACGGGCGTCATCTAGGTTGTTAGATACTATGTTAGAAATGAAATGGGGGTGCAGTCATGGCTAATTTGCCCTTGGCAGGAGTCCGCGTCATAGATATGACGGTAGTGCTGGCCGGTCCCTACTGCGCAATGATGCTGGCGGATATGGGGGCAGAGGTGATACTGGTGGAGTCCACTCAGCATTTTCCGCCTCAAACACGGGGCATAAACGCCAGGCCAACCCGGGACATGCTCCGAAACCGGGGGGGCGGATATCCCGATGGGGACCCAGGGAAACGGCCCTGGAACCGGTGGGCCCATTTCAATGTCATGGGGCGAAACAAGCATAGCATGACGGTAGACATAACGAGGCCAGAAGGCATGGAGATATTCAAGCGCCTCGTCTCGGTGAGCGATGTCCTTGTGGAGAACTACGCGGCTGATGTGATGGACAAGCTTGGCGTTACCTATGAGATGCTGAAACGGCAGAAGCCAGACATCATATTCGCCAAGTTGTCAGGCTGGGGAGACACAAGCAAGTATCGCAACTTCCGCGCCATGGCGCAGTCCATAGACGTAATGCTGGGCCATTCCTTTCTTCGCGGCTACCCGGACATGGACCAGACGGAGGTTACTACATCTGTGGCTGAGGACCCAGCCCTGGGAGTCCAAGCCGCGTTTGCCATAGTGGCGGCGCTGCATCATCGCAACCGCACTGGCAAGGGCCAGGTCCTGGACCTATGCCTGGCCGAAGGCTTCATGCCATACATGCCCCAGGCGTTTATGGACTATTCCATGAATGGCCGTCTCCAGGGCACCCTGGGCAACCGTGACCCCGTTGCTGCCCCTTGTGGTGTCTATCGGTGCCTAGGTGATGACAAGTGGGTGAGCATAATGGTCAACGGTGATGAGGAGTGGAAAGGCTTTTGCAGGGCAGTTGCAGAGGATTGGACTAAGGACGAAAGGTTTGGGAACCCGCTTAGCCGGCAGCGGCACCAGGATGAGCTGGATAAGCTGGTGGGGATATGGACCAGCCGTCATGAGGGCTACGAGGTGATGTATCTCCTTCAGAAGCAAGGTGTTGCCGCCGGCCCTCTGCTGGACGAGGCCGCGGTGTATGCCGACCCCCAACTGAATGCCCGTGGGTTCTGGGTGGAGGAGTCTCAGGAGGATTCGGGTACACATCTTTACCCAGGATTCATGTGGAAGATGAGCAAGACCCCCCCCGTAGTGCGGCGCGGTCCGGTGCGGATGGGGGAGGACAACGAGTATGTGTACAGGAAGGTGTTGGGAATAGGCGACGCAGAGTACGAGAAGCTAGTGGAGACGGGCCATATCGGTATTGACTACGCTCCACACATAAAGTAAGGCGAGGCTGTGCTGCGGTTACAAGCGTGCTCCAGCAGGGTGCGGAATAAATCCTCCGACCATATCCTTTTCACCCCCTTCCTGAACAGGAAGGGGGTGAAAAGGATATCTGGGGGATACCCCCAGACCCACACCCTTTCGGCTTCCCCATTCGCTTTGCTCAGGGCTTCGGCTCACTCAGGGCAGGCTCCGGGGCTTCGCCCCTCTGGACTCCCCTTTTTCAGCAGCCTCTAGCGCCCGCGTAGCTTCGGGTCCCAGACATCCCGTAAAGCATCGCCAAATAAGTTGAACCACAACACCAGCGTGGCAATGGCAAGGCCGGGGAAGATTATCAGCCAAGGCGCGATGATGGCAAAGCTTTGGGCAGCTCCAGACATCATCTGTACCCCCGATGAATGTGGTGGCAGAACGCCTAGGCCCAGGTAGTTGAGGGACGCTTCGGTAAGTATAGCGCCACCCAATCCTATGGATGCCAGGATAAGAAACGGCGCCATGGAGTTGGGGAGGACGTGGCGCACCATTATGCGACTGGGAGATGCGCCGATAACTCTGGCGGCGTTCACATAGACATTCTCTTTAATTGACAGCACCACACCGCGACTGACGCGCGCTGAGCGGGGTACTATTGAAACGGCAATGGCTATGATCAACTTATCAATCCCAGGTGTGAGTACCGATACCATGACCAGGGCCAGCAGGATGGATGGGAGTGCCAGCATGGCATCCATTAGCCGCTGGAGAAGAATATCGAACTTGCCACCCACAAAGCCGCTAATGATCCCTAGCATGTACCCGCCTCCGGTGCCAACGGCGATGGAGAAGAATGACACCACCAGTGAGATACGCGTGCCGAATATCATGCGGCTGAAGATGTCTCTGCCAAGGTGGTCGGTGCCGAATAGGTGCCTGGCGCTTGGCCCTACCAGCCGGTCATCGGCAATAGTCACGTTCGGGTCGTAGGGGACAACCCAGTTTGCGGAAATGGCCGGCACAAAGACGACCAGGATAGTAAATAGCGCTTATAGCGCCCATAGGTTGCCGTTTAGCAAAGGTAACCAACCCAAGCAGGCCTTGCTGAATGTGCCGGCCTGCTCGTGGCGCTACACCGACTCGCTTGACTGTCTGCTCTTTGCCCATGACAGTGTTTCTCCAAGCCGATGCATTTAGCTTAGGTATAGCTTTAGGAATAGCTGATAGACGGGTCCGGGAAGCCGTACAGCAGGTCCACTCCCAGATTGACTAGCATGAATACCAGCGCGAACACCGCCACTGTGCTCTGGACTATCGTATAGTCCTGCTTGCGGATGGCATCTATAAAGAACCATCTATGTCTGTGGTGATGGCGGCCCGGGCCACCCGCTGCCGGATGGTTTCCGCCGCCTGAACGTACCGCCGGGGCGAGTAGCGCCGTCGCATGGCCCTCAGCACATCAGAGGAGCCGCTCTGGAGGGGCATGTGAAAGTGCGGGCATAGCCGCGGGTCTTCCCACAGCGCCAGCAGATCATCGCTCACCTCCTGGGGCTGTAGAGATGAGACGCGCAGCCGGGGCACGTAGGTCTCATCCAGAAGCCGCCGGATGAGGCCCGCCAGGGATGTGCCCGGTAGATCGAACCCGTAGGTGCCCAGCTGCGTTCCTGTAAACACAACCTCCTGGTAGCCTTCGTCTGCGAGGCGCCGCAGCTGGGCTGCCAGAGCATCCGGATGCAGGCTTCGCTCCCTGCCTCGCACCCTGGGCACTATGCAGTAGGCGCAGACCTGGTTGCACCCCCTCTTGTATCTGCACAGTGGCACGCGTGTGTCCCGGAGCCGGCGACTGTTGATGCAGAGTGGTCTCCGTGGAGCGGGACCCACTAGCAATAATCCCGCTTATGGTGAGCCTAGTTTACCCTGAGCGGAGCCGAAGGGAACCATATGAGCGTGGCTAACCTCCGCTCACTCCCTTCGGCAAACACGTCGCTCCGCTCAAGGGCTTCGGCTCAGGGTGAGCGGATTTGGTCATTCCCTTCATGGTGGGCCGGTCGAACCACGGAGCCGTGAGTGAAAACCGCCAGGGGTATTCAAGGAAATTGAGGAAATGGTCATACCCAGTGTCATCGTCCTTGCCCTGTCCACAGTCGTATCTCCCGGGCCATCTTCGCTACCATTGTCTCAATGTCATCCGAGGTGTCCACAGAAGTATGCTTGCGCTTGATGGGTTCCTGAAGCGTGCGCATCCGCTGGTGCGCATCCCAATCGGCATCGGAATGGTCCTGGCGCGGGTGCGTTATGCCTCGCGCCTCCAGCCGCTGGCGCACCACTTGGGGCGGCGCTTCAACTAGCACCACCATCATCTTGGCTTTGTGGCACTCCGCCAGCAGGTACAGGTGCTTCCGGTTGGTCTCTCTCAGGCTGGTGGCATCCAGCAGCACGGATACCCGCTGTCCCAGCAGCAGGTCTATGACCTCATGGATGGCCTGGAACAATCGAGCGCTCTCCTTGGCGGTATAGAATGGAGATGGCGTCAGGATTTTTCGCATGGCGTCGCTCTCCAGCACCGCCAAAGGCACCCGCTCGGCCAGGCGGCGGCTGAAATAGCTTTTGCCTGTGCCAGGCAGCCCGCTGATTGCTACCAGCACTGGGCTAAGCACAGGCTCCGGCAGCAAGCCGTCCAAGCTTCGCAGAAGCTGCCGAGCGTCGCGGGAAACGGTGGCGGCACCAGCTAGCTGGTCGGAGTGGGAATGTTTGTTGCTTAGTCGGTTCATAGGAATGCTGATGACGCGTCCTGGAGCCAACCAGCACGCTCAAGCACCTCGCGGGCGACTGCTGTGACCTGACGCCCTTCGCCATTGTCTACCGTGAAGTTCTCGACCCGCGTGCGTTCTAAGATGCCAGCTAACTCCGCAGAACGGGCAATTCCCTGTGCTTGGAACATCCCAGGCTCACGAGATCGGACGCGGGCTTGCATCGTGGCAATGGGGGCCGTCAGGCGGCAGACGACGATCTCCGCCCCTGGCACCGCTCGGCTGTATTGTGCAAGTTCCGACCGTTCCTCTACGACCCTTGCAACCAGCAACCGCTCTGCGCCGGCAGCAGCATAGACGGGCCAAACAGCCGCGAGATTGGCAAACATGAGTTGTTCACCATAGCGACCGTGCCTTGGATACATGACGGAAAGCCAATCAAGGTCAATTGCTGCGTGCGGCACAGACGCCTCTGCCAGCAAGTCGGACGCCTTGGAAATCACTGTGGTTTTCCCAGATCCCATTGACCCAGAGATGACCAACACAGGCACCTTCATACTCATACCAACCGCCTTCCGCCAGGACGTGAATGGACAGTCACCTAGACTCAAGACCGGTCCTGTATCGAGTCAATTATAGAGCACACCCTTTCCGCTTCCAACCTGGCCGGACATTGAAGGTCACTACTGCATACCCTATAATTGAAAGGCGTTATGGAGGTAACAACTTTGTGCTGAAAACCATCGCTTGTGGCGAGCTTAGAAGCAACCATGTGGGCAAAACCGTAACACTGGCAGGCTGGGTGCACAAGCGCCGCGACCACGGCGGCCTCATTTTCATTGACCTGCGTGACAGCCAGGGCCTTGTACAGGTGGTGTTCAACCCTGAGCGGTCTCCGGCGGCTCACCAGGTGGCGGAAAACTTCCGCTCCGAGTGGGTGGTGCTGGTGGAGGGCGAGGTTGCCCTGCGTCCGGTGGGCACTCAGAACCCCCACATGCCCACGGGAGAGGTCGAGGTCTACGCCTCGCGCGCCGAGGTGTTGAACCAATCCAAAACACCCCCATTCGACATATCTGAGGACGGCCAGGTGGACGAGCTGCTCCGTATGCAATGGAGGTACTTGGACCTGCGCACCGCCCGTATGCACGACAACCTTGTGCTGCGTCACCGGGTGGTGAAATACATGCGCGATTTTCTGGATGACCGTGGCTTCATTGAAATCGAAACACCCATCCTCATCAAGAGCACTCCCGAGGGCGCTCGCGACTACCTTGTGCCCAGCCGTATTTACCCTGGCAGCTTTTACGCCCTTCCCCAATCGCCGCAGCAGCTCAAGCAGCTACTCATGGTGGCTGGATACGAGAGGTACTTCCAGATAGCCCGCTGCTTCCGCGACGAAGACCTGCGGGGCGACCGCCAGCCAGAGCACACCCAGCTTGACCTAGAGATGAGCTTTGTGAACGAGGAGGACATCCTATCGCTCATCGAGGAGCTTTTCACTGACATAGTGGAGAAGGTGGCGTCAAACCGCAAGCTGGTGAAGCCTTTTGCCCGCCTTCGCTACGACGACGTGATGGCGCGCTACGGCACTGACAAGCCCGACCTCCGTTTCGGCCTGGAACTGGCGGACCTGACGGAGGTCGCCAAAGCCACTGAGAGCCACGTGCTGCACCAGGCTGTGGACGGTGGTGGCATTGTCAAGGGGTTTGCCGCTCCCGGCTGTGGCGGCTACTCGCGGCGCCAGGTGGATGAGCTTACCGCCTTCGCCCAGACACGGGGTGCGCGCGGGCTGATAACCATCAGCCTGGCTGGGGAGGGGACATCCCTGGATGGCCTGACCATGGAGCAGGTGCGCTCCACCATAGCCAGGTTCCTTACCCTGGAGCAGGTGAAGCAGATAGCCCGGCGCACCAAGGCCAAGCCAGGCGACCTTATCCTAATCGTTGCTGGCCCAGCCAAGGTGGCCAACACCGCCCTCTCTCAGCTACGCAACGAAATGGGGCAACGGTTAAAGCTGACCGATCCCACCCTCATGGTCTTTGCGTTCGTCACCGACTTCCCGCTATTTGCCTGGAGCGAGGAGACCAAAGCGTGGGAGCCTGAGCATCACCTTTTCACTGCCCCCGCCGAGGACCATTGGCCCCTGCTGGAAACCGATCCTGGCAAGATGAGGGCCAGGCACTACGACCTGGTTTGCAACGGCATGGAGCTGGCCAGCGGAAGCATTCGGAACTACAACAGAGAGAAGCAGGAGCGCATCATGCGGTTCCTGGGCTACACGCCAGAGCAGATAGATGAGAGATTTGGCCAGCTGCTGGGCGCGCTGGAGTACGGAGCGCCTCCTCACGGCGGCATCGCGCCGGGCATTGACCGGTTTCTGTATCTGCTGTCGGACCACGCCGACTCCATTCGGGATGTAATAGCGTTTCCCAAGACGCAGAACGCCGTAGACGCTCTGTTCCATGCCCCTGCTCCCGTGACGCCAGAGCAACTCAAGGAGCTGCACATACGCGTTGTGGAGGAGTAGCTATAAGTTCTGGTTGCTTCTTGGAGTTGGGGACATGCGAACGGCGGGAGCCTGTCCTTGAGCCTGCGAGGGAGATGAACAAGACAAGATACCTAGGTCGAGACCACACTCCGCTCAAATGGTTCGACAGGCTCACCATGAGCGGGCGGCTTGATCAAGTCCGCTCACCCTGAGCCGAAGCCCTCGAGCGGAGCGAAGGGTTTGTCGAAGGGGATGAGCGGAGCACAGCCCATCGTGTCGTCAACAGAGCCGAACAGCCTCTGGCATACCAATGGCCGTCTACACAGTCACCCAGGTCGCATCTTATGTCAAGGAGTCCCTGGACAGGGACGCGTTGCTGGCAGACCTGTGGGTAAGGGGCGAAGTCTCCAACCTATCTCGCCCCTCTAGCGGCAACATCTACTTCACCATCAAAGACGCCCAGAGCCAGCTGCGTTGCGTGATGTTCCGCCCAGGCCGCGGGGCAGACCTTCTATCGGGCGGCGACGCTGTTATACTCCATGGGCGGCTGTCTCTGTACCCGGTGCGGGGCGATCTCCAGATTTACGCGGACATGGTGCAGCCCGAAGGCACCGGCCTTTTGCACCTGGAGTTTGAGCGCCTGAAGGCAAGGCTGGAAGACGATGGCCTCTTTGAGCCTACCAGGAAGCGGCCTCTGCCTATCTTCCCGCAAAAGGTAGGGGTGGTCACGTCGCCATCGGGCGCTGTTTTCCACGATATCTGCACCGTGATAGAGCGCCGGTACCCATTGGCTGAGGTGGTGCTCTCCCCTACCATAGTCCAGGGCGCTACGGCCGCAGGTGAAATCGTCCTGGCGTTGCAGGCCCTCAACGACCTGGGCGATATTGACGTCATCATAGTGGCGCGAGGCGGCGGATCCTTGGAGGAGCTTTGGCCCTTCAATGAAGAGGCTGTGGCACGGGCCATCTACGGCAGCCGCATTCCAGTCATCAGCGGCGTGGGCCACGAGACGGATACCACCATTGCGGACCTGGTGGCTGACTGCCGGGCAGCCACGCCATCGGCGGCGGCGGAACTGGCGGTCCCCGATGCCTTGCGCCTACAAGCCCAGGTGGTGGGCTTCCAAAGGAACGCCATCAACAGCATGAGGACACTAACATTTCAGCACCAGCAGGAGATCGCTGGACTGGAACAACGCCTGCGAAGCCGCGCCCCTCAGATAGATGCATGGCAGCAGCGCGTGGACGAGATGATCCAGGCCATGGGCCGGGGCCTCTCCTCAGCCGTGGTGCTGGCTGTGGAGCGGTTCAACGGCTTGGAGGGGCGTTTGAACGCCCTGAACCCACAGGCCGTGATGGAGCGAGGCTACGCCTTGGTGCAGCGCTCCGATGACGGCACGTTGGTGGCCAGCGTGGGCCAGGTCCAACGCAACGACGAGGTCACGGTCACAGTCCGCGACGGTCGGTTTGGTGCGCGGGTTGTATAATACCCTTGCTAGCGGTAGGCACAAAAGGAAGGACGCTACAATGCGTACTAAACCTACAAGTAACAAAACCATCATTAGCAAAATCAAACTCCCAATCTTGTTTAGCCAAGGGGAAGACGGCTACATAGTTTCCGAGTCTGCCCGGTTGCATAAGCCAGGGCAAAACTCTGGAAGAGGCAAGGGCCAACATCAGAGAAGCGGTGGACCTCTGCCTTGAGGGCATGAAGGAAGAGGGCTGGTCTCCCAAGAAGGTGCAGATAGAATTCCTCAATGGCGTCTAACAAAATAAGTTGGCAGGCTAATGGACTGGCGTTTCACCCCCATCCTTGCCTTCCCCCATCAATGGGGAAGGAATTTTGTACTCTCCCCCTGGATGGGGGAGAGCTAGAGTGGGGGTGAAGGCAAATGACAACTTATTTGGTTCATGGCCGTAGAGGAATTCTTAGGCTTGCTGGAAGGGTAAAACCATGAACCAACCAACCTTTGAAGAGGCGTACACCAAGCTAGAAGAGACGGTGCGTGCCCTGGAAGTGGGCGGCGCTACTCTGGAGGATGCCACGCGCCTCTTTGAGGAGGGCATGCGCCTGGCCCGCATCTGCCACCAGCTCCTGAGCACGACGGAGCTGAAGATCATCCACCTGCAACGCTCCTTCGGCGAGCAGATGGCGATGTTGGACCAAGCCAAGGACGAGCCAGGTGCTTAGGGCCGACCTGCACATGCACACCTACTTCTCTCGCGACTGTGCCGTGCCCTTGGAGAAGCTGGTGGACCGGTGCGTCCTATTCGGCATCAACTGCATCGCTGTGACAGACCACAACACCATTCAGGGCGCTTTGATGATGAAGGAAATGGCCCCGTTCACCGTCATAGTGGGCGAGGAGATAAAGACAGCCGATGGCGATATCATAGGGCTTTTTCTTCACGAAGAGGTGCCGCCTGGCCTCACCGCTTTTGCCAGTGCACGGCGCATCAGGGCGCAGGGCGCGCTGGTGTCCATCCCTCACCCATTCGACAAGTTCCGCAGCTCCGTTATACGTCCTGAGGCACTGGAGGATATCCTTCCTCTGGCCGACATAGTGGAAGGGTTCAACGCCCGCAACACGCTACCCAAATCGGACCGAGAGGCTATGGCCCTAGCCGAGAAACATAGGCTCGCCGTTTCCGCCGTGAGTGACGCTCACACGGCGCGTGAGGTTGGCAAAACGTATGTCGAGATGCCAGAGTTCGACGGTACCGCCCTGGGATTCCTGGCGGCGTTGCGTCAGGGGACATTGGTGACCCACCGCGCCAGCCCACTGGTGCATATGGTCAACAGGTACCAGCGACTCATGGGACGACTGCTAGGAGGTTGAACCGTGCTGAAACTGGGCTGGTTTTCCACAGGCCGGGGTGAAGGGTCCCAGGGTCTTCTGCGCCTGGTGCATGACCAGATCGCCAGCGGCAACCTGCCAGCAACAATCGAGTTCGTCTTCTGCAATCGGGAACCAGGCGAAGCAGAGGGCAGCGACCAGTTCCACGCCCTGGTCAAATCC
>SHYF01000043.1 GCA_009692985.1 Dehalococcoidia bacterium | reverse complement strand
GTCTAACTGCCTGCTAAGTTATTTCGTTTATACCCATTAGTGCCAGGACAAGCCGCTATCAACTGGAAGCAAACGAGAACCCACTGCTGACGCTTCCACCTACTTTTCCGTTATCATAAGCGAGTAAACTACCGCCTTCATCCGGAAGGAATGGCGAGGAACTCATGCAAGGATCAGACCAGGAGAGGCAAGGCGTAGCCGCCCTGACCGACCTCTTCGAGGCGAACTATGAACGAGTGGTCCGCTATATTGCGGCGCGAACCGGCAGCAGGGATCTGGCGGAAGACTTGGCGTCCGAGGTCTTCCTCCGGGCGCTGGAGAGAATTGACACCTTCCAGTGGCGGGGTATCCCAATGCAGGCTTGGCTGTTCCGTATCGCACACAACCTGGCCGTGGACCACCTGCGCAGCAACTCTCACAGGAAGAGCTCTCCTCTGGAAGATGCGGACTTCGTCGCATCAACAGATAACCCAGAGGCAGAGGTCCTTCAAACCCTCCAGCGAGAGGAGCTTGTGAAAATCATGGAGACGTTGACTCCTGCCCAGAGGGAGATTGTATCTCTGCGCTTCTTTGGAGGACTCACCTCCACGGAGGCGGCAGCGGTGATGAAGCGCAGCAGCGGAGCCGTGCGCGAACTGCAAAGCAGCGCGCTGAAGACAATGCGGCGGGTCATGGGGCCTCAAAGCCAGGAGAGTTTCGAGGCAGAGGAACGTCAGCCATGAAGAGGCAACAGGAAGAGTTCGCGCAGGTGTTGGACCAATGCCTGGACAAGGTCATACAGGAAGGGGCCACAGTGGAATCGTGCCTTCAGCACTATCCCCAACACGCCGCTCAATTAGGGCCACTTCTCACGACAGCCCTGGAGACCAGGCGAACCCTGGAGTTCACATCCAGCGCCAGCGCCAAGGATAAAGCGCGGATGGCATTGCAAACCGCCCTGCGACAGCGCAAGGCCAGGCCACAGCGGAGCGTTTGGGGCCTTCTGGGTGGCGTGTCCGCGCAGTTGCTCGTTGGGCCACGCCGGTGGGCTGTGGCAACGGCGGCAGCAGCCGTTCTGATAGTAGCGCTGGGTGGCACGGGCATGGTTGCCGCCTCATCCGAAAGCGTGCCAGGCCAGCCCCTATATCCAGTAAAGCGGGCCGTGGAGCAGGTCAGGCTGACCACCACGTTCAACCATCAGGCCAAAGCGCAGCTATACGCCGGCTTGGCCAGCCGCCGATCGCAGGAGATGGCCATAGTAGCCGCCAGAGGCAACACAAAGCGCGCGGAGCGACTGGCCATAGAGGCGGAGAAGCAATTGCAACAGGTGCAGGACAACGCGCTACCTGGTCTCCCAGTCACTGTGACACAGGTTGCGCCAGGAATAGAGCTGAACGCCCCGCCACAGGAGCTCATAGATGAGATGAAGCTTCTGAAGCTAGACGTTGCGGACAAACGCAACTTGCGGTCGCTGCAACGACGTCTGGAGAATGAGCAAAAAGTTCAGGACAAGGTATTCCAGGAGCAGTTAAGGAAAGCGCCGGAGCCTGCCAGGAAAGGGCTGGAAACGGCGCAGCAGGCCACCCGGCAGAAGTATCAGGCCATGCTTCAGGCAGTCAAGTGGCTGGCAGAGCAAGATACAACGCCGGTAGATACCAAGTAACGCTCCGAACGATACGACGGCTCAGGGAGTGCCCGTCGAGGCGCACGCCCGTCGCGCCCAGGGTCCAGGGCGGGGCTTTCGCCCCGCCCCTTCCCTACGATTTCCACTTCGCTACTGCGGTAGCCTTTACCCACTACAACCTCCTCTTTTCCGCCTCTATCGCTGCCCTGTAAGTGTCATAGGCTGATGTATACTGGGAGTACTTCTGCTGTACATCCTCATATAGACTCACAGCAGTACCATAATACTGGCTAGGACATACATTCCCTGGACAGTGAAGACTTACATACTGCTTGTAGATCTGAGAGGACTGCTCTGAGCCTGCCAAGGCGAAGTCTAAGGCCCATTTCAGTGCATTGATTCTATCCCTAATATGAGCATTCTCTAACTTGGTATTCTTGTACAGGGTTATGATGTAGCCATTTACGCTAGAACTAGGTATCCAGCAGCCATCATCACTGGAATTGGCATCTCCTTTTGGCCTATAGTAGATAGTCCCAGCTTCCAAATTTATTGCTGTTACTCGATGCGCTACACTAGCACTCGACAGCTTACACTCTGCGGTGGGAGTAAATGAGATGACTGTTCCGACTTTTACCTCTTGCGGTCGGAAGTTAGATAGCCATGTAGCCTCGTCAAGGCAGGTAATCTTGGGTTCCATACTTCCTGTGCATTTGAAGCCAACTCTATAGGACTCCACAATTAGGGGAGCTCTTGCAGCCTGCAGTCGTGCCATATCCCCGTTAAGCGACTGCACTTGTTGTTGGAGCCCACTTACTTGGGACTTTACTCCTTCCAAAGTTCCCACTGCAGAGGACAAGGTAGTGTATTCCCCTTGTAAGGTTCCGTAGTCCAGTTGCAGTTCCTTGTGACTCAGATCAAGTAGACGCAGTCCATCCACTAGACTGTCTCTCTCTGTCTGAAGTGTACCTAATTGTGCCTTAAGCCCCGCTTCTGACACCTCAAGCTTTCCAAGCTGGAGATTCTTATAATCCAAGGTTGCCTGCAAAACTCTAATATCCCCCACCTTACCTGCTAGTATTCCTTCCGTTGACGTTAGTCGCTGTTGCAGTTCGGCAATATTGACTGAGAGCTGCTGCCCTAGGCGGATACTTTCATCACGTTCATTTAGGACGGCTTGGTATCGCTTATTAACTACTCCATAGGCCAGTGAAAGAACAGCAACAGTAATAACAATCCCAAGGACAAGTTTCCAGAGATGCATTTCTTACTCCCTCTCCTGTTCTGCCGCCTTGTCGATGGCTTCGCGGTTGATAAGTGCCTTTCCTCCAAGCCAAGTTTGTTGTCACTCCCCTACCCCATTCTACACTTGCGGCCCTCAGTCCACGATATAATCCTTCTGTCCAGCAGAGTGATGAACCCAGACACATCGGGGCGACCATCCCCTTTCCCTTGACAAGGTTCCCAGCCATGTCTAGGATGCTCCTGAGACTCAATGCAGTAAGCGAGGTGGCACCCCTGGCAAACCTTCGTCAGCTTTTCGACCTCCAGGAACTGGACTTACAGATTGGCCGCCATCAGACTGAACTTGCCTCGGTGGAAGCGCGCCTTGCAGACGAAAGCGCCCTGGTGAAGACTCGCTCCAAGGTATCCGAATTGGAGGAGAGGTCACTCCAGCTTCGAAAGGAGCACGCCAGTAAGTCCCAGGGAGTCCAGGAGCTACAGGACAAGGCGAAGGGCCTTGACCAACGGCTCTACGGCGGCTCCATACGAAACGCCAAGGAGCTGGAGGCACTTCATGCCGAGCTCCAGTTTGCCAAGTCTCAGGCGAACGAGGAGGAGGATGGGCTGCTGAGCCTCATGCTGGCCGTGGACGAGGCCGAGGCAGGGCTCGCCATGTCGCACACGGACCTTGGTTTGGCCGAGAAGAGCCGTGCTCAAACAGTTGCCACACTAACAAATGAGCAGGCTACCCTATCAGAGCGGTTGCGGGCTTCATCGGCAAATCGCCACCAAATCGTGGTGGGTATCGCCCCTGCCCTGCTCGCCCAGTATGAACAGGTGCGGAAGGCCCGCCAGGGAGTGGCCTTGGCGAAGGTGGAACGCGGAATGTGCATGGGCTGCCGCCTCACATTACCGGCCAGCGAGCTACAGCGAGTACGGACCTCTCAGGAACCCGTCACTTGCAGCAGTTGCGGCCGCATCCTCTACGCGGGCTGACGTATGCGAGCCCTTGGTTACTTTCTATTCGACCCGGAAGCTCCTCCAGGCTTGCCAGCCTCCCGAGCGACCCAGCAAAGACAGCTTTCCCAATTCTGCCAGCGGGAGGGCCACACCCTTTCCGACACCTTCCCGGAGTCCAAAAACAACGCCCAGGCAGGCCATCCGGCGCTCGGTAGGTTGCTTCAGCACCTCAGGGAGCAGCGCGGCACGTTCCTGGTCGTGGTTACGGACCCATCACACCTGGGATCCACCCCTGAGGAGGCTCTAGAGACAGTCCTGGCCATTGACGCCCTTGGCTTCCGAGTGGCATCCACATTGCAGGGGCAACCCGACGCTTTTCAGACTGTGGTCCGCACCCTGCACAAGACCGTGCCTGGGGCGGAACGCCGCCAGCGCATTTTGGATGCCATGCAATCCAAAGCGATCCGAGGCGAAGGACTAGGGAAACCGCCCTACGGCTATCGCATTGGAAAAGGGAAGAAGCTTGAGGAGGTGCCTCCTGAGGCAGATGTGGTGCGACTTATCTTCCGCCTGTACTTGGAGCAGGACATGGGGTTGCGCAACATTGCGCGCCACCTGAACCAGGAAGGGTTCCGAACCAGGCGGGACGGCAACTGGAGCCTGGTCACAATCCGGGACATACTGCGCAATCGCACGTACACAGGCACGTACCAACGGTTCGGACTGCGTGTGCCCAGAAACCATCCACCCCTGGTGTCCCCAGAGGCTTTCCGCCGAGTCCAGGACCTGATGCAGACCCGCACACCCAACCGCCACAAGGGGCTGGTACAGCCATTCCTGCTGTCCGGCTTGGCCCACTGCGCCCAGTGCGGAAACCGCATGGCCGGGGTCACCCGCCGCCAGTCATGGAAAAGGAAAGACGGGCAGCGCATACAGGGAGTCTACCGGTACTACCAGTGCCAGACCCGCATCAACCAGAGCGTATGCACGTACCACACCTGGCGGGCCCCATTGCTCGAGGAGGCGGTGGTAAAGGAGCTGCGCCAGCAGCTTCAGGTCACCACTGCTATACCTCGACGCCAGCAGGAAGTGACGGACAGCGCAACTTCTGTCGATGACCGGCGAATCCAAATCCGACAGAGGCGACTTTACCTGAAATACCTGCGCCAGGCCGCCGACGGCGCTATCCCGCTCCGTCGCCTGCGATCTCTGCTCAGCGAGCTTGGCCCCACTTCGCCGGGACAGGAGCAGGGCGTGGGAGTTGGCCTCGCACCATCGGGGCCCGATCAAGCGGCGGACGCGAGAGCCATCCTGGACACCGCCCAATGGGAGAAGATGGACCCGGATGCGCAACAGCAACTACTACAGCAGTGGGTGGAGCGCATTGACGTTGCCGACGGCGAGGCCAAAGTCGTGGTACGGCAGAGCAGCGACAGATAATTGCGTAGCCCGGATGATTGCATGCAATGTTGCACTCGACTTATTCCCTTTCACAGTCGCTTAGGTGTATAATGCCATAGACTTTTTCGAGCGCCAGAAACATCTCCATTCTACGACTGACGTGCCCGGTACGGAACTCCCAAAAGAGAAATCCATGTCCCACATAAGAAACGTGATGCTGGTTGCCCCCAAGTCCACCGGAGGCAACTTTGAGTATGTGGCTATCCCCAGGCAGGGGCCTCTTTACATCTCCGGCGCTCTGAAGCAGTGGCATGGCGAATTCCTCTACGACCGCGATATCTGGTACGAGGACCGAAACGGGAAGATAGACCCGGACAAAGACCTGGAGGACGTTGATATCCTCATGGTCACAGCCCTCATCAACGAAGCGCCCAGAGCCTACGAGATAACCCGTGCGGCCAGGGAGAGCCATCCTGAACTCAAGATCATAGGCGGCGGCCCTCATATGAGCCCACTGGCTGAAGAGGCCCTGAGATACGGCAAAGTGGACGTGGTTGTCATACGGGAAGGCGAGGACGTGGTGGGCCAGCTCTGCGACGTGATGGTCAAGTACACCGGCGATGACCTGACCGCCCATCTCCACAAGGTCCCAGGCATCGCCTTCCTGGACGGCGGAAAGTTCGCCCACACGGAAAAGCGCGGCCTGATTCCTGCTGACTACGTCAAATTGCCTGACTTTGATTCCATGCGGGACCTGACGCCTCGCAATCCCCTGGCCGCTGGTGTCTTGGAAACAGTTCGTGGTTGCACGGAAAAGTGCACGTTCTGCCAGGTTATCCAGCAGTTCCTGGGGTATCGCATGGTCTCGCGTGAGACGGAGCTCCTCCGATTGGCCCAGATTCATAAGCTGGCGGAAGATGGCAAGATATACACCGCCAAGGACGGGCGGTTTAGCGTGTTCATCTCCGACGACCTGCATCCCCCACCTCTAAGAGCCACCAAGTTCCGGGACGAACGGCTTGCCCGTCTCAAGAGCTGGAAGGGCCATTCCGACGATATGTGGATGATCTGCCAGACCCGCGCGGAGGTTGGGCAGGACCCGGAGTTGGCTCAGGCCATGCGGCAAGCGAATATAGAGATGCTGTACTTGGGCGTGGAGTCCAGCAGCGCCGAAAACTTGAAAATCATAAGGAAGCGCCAGGACCCCACTGAGGTACATCGCGACCTGGTGACATTGAACAAGATGGGGTTCATCGTCGCTGCTATGACCATAATCGGCCTTCCATACGATACGGAAGCAGGAATTATGGAGATGGCCGACTGGGTCAAGACAGTCAGCCGGTATCAGACAGCCAACTGGCTCACGCCGCTGCCAGCAACCGTGAACTGGAATCTGACTCCCCTGGACGAGGATGGTTCCGTTCTGCCCGAAGACAAGATGAGGCCCTACCACATGTACACCGGGCGGCAGTTTGTGTTTCAGGACAAGCGGTGGGGCATGCAAGAGGCCCAAGAGATTTATGCCAAGTACACAGGCAGGCTCCATCCTGTGGACAAGATGTACGAGCGGATTTTCCGAATGTTCCGCAGCCGGGCCTATGACGGGGTGATTGAGCAGCGCCGCACTGAGAGCGTGGCATCCATCTCCGGTGGCCGCGTCCAAGAGCTGGCCGAGCCCAGGATTGGACAGTTGGAGGAGAGCGTCTTCGCCACACTGCAACAGACCAAAGAGTCGGTGCTCTTCACACTGAAAGAATTGACAAACTCCGTCTCCGCGAAGTTCGGCCAAACAACTGCTCCTGGCGTGTCCCGGTCAGTGGAGATGAGAAACGCCATCACGGCCAGGGTTAACAACCTGGAAGAGACAATCTCTTTGAGGATGGAAGAGCTAAATGACACACTTTCCACCAAGATAGGGGACATTAGAGCGTCATTGTCGTCCACCCGCGAAGGGTTCCAGGAATCTCTAGCATTCAAAGCTGACGAGTTGGGCAAGTCAGTCTCGGTCAAGCTCGGAGAGCTGCGCACTTCGGCTTCTACAGGCCTGACAGAGCTAATGGAGACCTTAGCTTCCCGGAAGGGCGGATTGGAGGAATCTTTCTCCGCGCACATAAGCGAACTGGGCGAGTCGGTTTCCGTGAAGCTTGGAGAGATGGGAGATTCCATCGCCGTTGCCATGAACGATTTCAAGGGCCGGCTGGACACCATATCCCCTCCCAGGCGGTCAGGAATTACCCCGTCCCGTTGACCTGACAGGAGTTACCGCAGCCACCTAGGATGGCCTGAAGAGCGGATGGTCACAAGTCCCGTTAGTATCCCTCTTTTGCAGGCTGCTGAAAAAGGGGATTCCAGAGGGGCTTCGCCCCTCTGGCGGGGGTTTGGGGGTATCCCCCAAATCTATTTCCTCCCCCTTCCTGGCCAGGAAGGGGGCCAGGGGGATGGTCGAAGGAGTTTTTCTTCCCCCTGCTAAGCCACGGCAATTCAACAGGGAGGAACCAGTTTGACTAATCGCGTATTCGTAACCGGCCTGGGTATGGTATCTCCTCTGGGCCTGGATACCACCTCCACATGGAACAGCCTCATCCAAGGCATATCTGGTGTTGACCACATCTCTGCCTTCGATACCGAAGGGTTTGAGACTCGCTTCGCAGCAGAGGTGAAGGGGTTTGATCCCACAGACTACATCGACAAAAAGAAGGCCCGGCATCTTGACCGGTTTGCCCAGTTCGCCATGGTGGCAGTCCAGGAGGCGTTGTGGCAGGCCGAGCTGGACATGACGAAAATGGACCCCACCCGAGCGGCTGCCATCGTCGGCAGCGGAATCGGTGGGATATCCACCCTCTCCGAGCAGTTCCAGGTGCTCAAGGAGCGCGGCGCCACGCGCGTCAGCCCATTCCTGATTCCAATGATGCTGGCAGACATGGCTTCTGGCCAAGTCTCCATGGCATTTGGGATCAAAGGGCCAAACTTCGCCACCGTCTCATCCTGCTCCAGCGGCGCTGAGGCTATTGGCACGGCGTGGAACATGGTCCGACGTGGGGATGTGGATGTGGCCGTCGCCGGGGGAGCCGAAGCACCCATCTGCCCCATCGCGGTCGCAGGATTCAACTCGTGCCAGGCACTATCCCGCCGTAACGACGACCCCAAACACGCCAGCCGGCCCTTTGATGCGGGCCGAGATGGGTTCGTCATGGGCGAGGGCGCAGGCATCCTGGTGCTGGAGAGCCTGGAAAGCGTGCGCCGCAGGGATGCGCACGTCCTGGCGGAGCTGGTGGGGTACGGCGCAAGCTCCGACGCCTTTCACGTAACGCAGCCCGCGCCGGAGGGTGAAGGCGCAGCCCGCGCCATGCGGCTGTCGCTCAAAGCTGCGGCGCTGGAACCCCAAGACATCAGTTATGTCAACGCTCATGGCACATCCACGCCCATGAACGACAAGTTTGAAACCATGGCCATCAAGGCGGTGTTCGGGGGGTACGCGCACCGAATCCCAATCAGCTCCACCAAGTCAATGACCGGGCACCTGCTGGGCGCAGGCGCAGCCTTGGAGGCAGCCATCAGCGTTGTGGCACTCCAGAAAGGACTAATCCCGCCAACCATCAACCTGGAGCACCCGGACCCGGAGTGCGACTTGGACTATACCCCAAACGTCGCCAGGCAGTTGCAGCTTCACGCCGTCATGAGCAACTCATTCGGGTTTGGCGGCCACAACTCATCCCTGATCTTCCGCGCTATCTCAGACCTGGGATAGCGCCTTTGCCAAAGTCGGTGTTATGTTCAGTCCTGGGTTCTCGGGAGTCCAGAGGGACGAAAGCCCCGGAGCCTGCCCTGAGCGGAAGCCCTCGAGCGAAGCGAAGGGGCGGGGGCACTGGTGGTGTCCCCCAGAATCTTCTCTCCCCCTTCCCGGAAAGGAATGGGGAGACAGGGGGATGGTTCGTTCCGTGGCAGGCCACGAATGCATCCCGAAGCTGGGGACGAACATCTTAACGCGGCTTATTGAAAGGTAATACTTGCTGCCTTGCCAACACCAACTCACGAACACCTACGGATTGGAGTCGCCCTCATCACCGAGGGCAACCACCCTTGGATTAGCATTGAACAGTAGCTTGAACCCGCAAAGTACCCCATTGGTCACAAGCGGGCAAAAGGCGTGGCGTGTGAGGCTAGCCGTTCCAGTTGAGGTGCGTTCGGCCCTGGGCAGGGCCGGATATCATCCGCTGCTAGTTCAGCTTCTCTACAACCGTGGCGTTGCCAACGCGCCGCAGGCCCAGGCCTTTCTTTCCACGGAGCCGGTCAGCCACGATCCACTGGCGCTGCCAGGCATGAGCGCCGCTGTGCAACGCCTCCGCCAGGCGCTGGAGCGCAGAGAGAAGGTCGCCGTCTTTGGCGACTTTGACGTGGACGGCGTATCGGCCACGGCACTAATGGCCAGAGCCTTGAAGCCCCTGGGGTGCGAGGTAATTCCATACATCCCACACCGGGTAAATGAGGGCCACGGCCTCACCCTTCCAGCGGTGCGTACCCTGGCCGAAGCGGGGACCAACCTTTTGATCACGGTGGACTGCGGCATAACATCCCACGAAGAAATCATCGCCGCCGCCGAGCTTGGCATTGATACCATCGTCACCGATCACCACCTGGTGCCAGAGGGGCCTCCTCCGGCCTGCGCCGTGGTGGACCCCCTGCTTCCCGACTCCCAATACCCGTTTCCCCACCTGACCGGGGCTGGCCTGGCTTGGAAGCTGGCCCAGGCGCTGTACCACTCCCTGGGAAAGCAAGATGGCGAGTGGCAGCGTCCGCTGCTTTCTCTGGCAGCCCTGGGGACTGTGGCGGACGTGGCGCCCCTGCTGGATGAGAACCGCTCCATCGTCCGCCAGGGAGCGCTGGAAATGGGCAAGTCGTCCATATCAGGCCTGAGGGCCTTGATACGCTCCGCCCGAATAGAAGCCCGCGCCGTGGACTCCGAAACAATCGCCTGGATACTGGCTCCACGCCTGAACGCCGCTGGACGCATTGATAGCGCCAGCGTCAGCTATGATCTTCTGGTAGAGGAGTCGGACGAGAAGGCGGCGGCACTGGCGGCCATCCTGGAAGAGCAGAACCGGGAACGCCAGCGGCTGACCGGCGAGTCCCTGGAGAAGGCGCGAACCTTGGTAAAGATGGCGCCACTCCTGATGGTGGGCGATCCCTCTTTCTCCCCTGGCATCATTGGCCTGGTGGCAGGAAGGCTGGTGGAGGAGTTCTCGCGCCCGGCGGTGGTGGTCAGCCTTGGTCAGGATGTCTGCCGTGGTAGCTGCCGGAGCACTCCAGAGTTTGACATCGGCGCGGCCCTGCACCGGGTAGCGCCCGCCATTGGTGGCTTCATACGATACGGAGGGCATCCCCAAGCCGCGGGCTTCTCGGTTGCCACCGAGAAGCTTCCTCTCCTAGCCGAGCACCTGGTGGCCCTGGCCAGGGAGACACTGGGCGAAGAGGTGTTGCAGCCACATAGGAACATAGACATGGAGCTGGCCCTGAGTGGGCTGCCCAGGGACATCTACCGCCTCATCCAGGGACTGGCCCCCTTTGGAGCGGGCAACCCTGCACCCGTGTTTCTAAGTCGCAACGTGCAGGTGGTGGACGCACATCCTATGGGCGCCGGCGGAGAGCATCTAAGGCTTAAGCTCAGGGACAACGGAGTCGGCTGGGACGCCGTGGCTTTCCGGCAGAGCGCCAGCCTGCCAGCGAATGCTCAAGCAATTGACGTGGTCTATGCAGTAGAGATGGACCGCTGGAACGGGCATGATACACTCCGCCTCAACGTGCTGGACATGCGGGCGGCAGGACGAATCACCTAGCGGTGCGTTACAGAACGGCACGCTAATTTCCTTCCCTTCGGCTTCGCTCAGGGTAAACTCAACTCAGGATGAGCGGGCCTATTGCCACTCGTGGCGAGCTAGTCGAACCATGAAGCCTTCAGTGGCAACACTAGGACTGTTTATGGAGCTCGAAAAACATGAACATAGCAGGGTGATGAAAAACTCCCTCGACCATCCCCCTAGCCCCCTTCCTGGCCAGGAAGGGGGGGCGGAAGGTATATCTGGGGGATACCCCCAGACCCCCACCAGAGGGGCAAAGCCCCTCTGGACTTCCCTTTTCAGCAACCTGCTATTCGTACCACAAAGGATTGACTGGCATTCGCCAGAACTAGCCAAG
>SHYF01000042.1 GCA_009692985.1 Dehalococcoidia bacterium | reverse complement strand
TAATTTGCTAAGGGTATCGGCCCATGCCAAGAGTGAGGGCGACGTGCCCAACGGCTGGACGATCGAGGGTGACAAGATTATCGTATGGGAGCAACGGGATGCCTTTGGCAGGGGTGGCTTTGATTGGGACGATGTGCCCTCCACGTTAATAAACGAGGAGGCCAGCGGCGGCAACAGGACAGTGCTGCGCCGAACCAGTGTGGAGAAGTTCATTGGGCGACGCGTTCGCCCGTTGCACCCGTGGTGGAGGCCCTGGGAATCGGCATAACCGCGCGCTACCTCCGGTTCCCTTGCCACATCTTGCCCCCCATTGCATGTTTGCCAGCAATGTTTCCTGCCATCTCCCCCTTCCCCGTACCGCAGCGCACCGCCTACACTCAAGGCATGTCTGCAGCCATCACATCGGTTCTTCGCTCTCCCATTGGCGACCGGGGAATAACAAGCCCGCTCATGGTGAGCCTGTCGAACCATATGAGCGGAGAAATCGCCGGCCAAACAACCGCAGGCATTACGAAACTCGGATTTGTTTCCCAGAAAAACTTTTCCTTCCAGATATGGCCCAGCTATAAACAGTAGACATAACATCAGGAGCAAATCATCGCTTTGGATGACAGGGAAGCCACCTGGTGTCCCGAGTAGGAAGAAGCCTGAATATCAAGGGGCCGCCCTTCGACAAATCCTTCGCTTCGCTCAAGGGCTTCGGCTCAGGGCGAACGGAAGATGCTCTTCCCCGTTCGTGGTGAGCCTGTCGAACCACGAACGGGGCGCTATGAGCCTAAGCCGCTTGCAGCTTCTCCGCCACCGACTGGAATGCCTCTATGGTGCGCTGCACGTCCTCATCAGTGTGGGCCAGCGACATGTAGAACTTCTGCCCAGCTTTCAGGATGCCCTGCTCCAACAGGAGTCGGTTGAACTGTCTCATCCTATCCCGGTTGGCTCCCAGGGTGGACCGGTAGTCGGTCACCTTCTCGTCGGTGAAGCAGACATCGAACACAGTGTCGTCGCCCACCACCTGGGCTGGTATCTCAGCCTGGTCAAGCGTCTCCTGGAGGGCCGTGCGTAGCCGCCTGCCTATGCCGTGGAGCCGCTGGTAAGTTCCTGGCTTGCGCAGCTCTGCCAAGGTGGCCAGGCCAGCCGTGGCAGCGATTGGGTTGCCGCTGAGTGTGCCCACCTGGGGAATGTAGGCATCCTCTGCCACCTGGGAGGAGTCGTAGTGGCGCATGATGTCGGCGCGGCCGCACACTGCTGCGAGCGGGTAACCGCCGCCAACCACCTTGCCGATGGCGACCATGTCCGGCTCCACGCCGTACTGCTCCTGAGCGCCGCCGTAGGCAAGGCGAAACCCAGTGACCACCTCGTCGAATATGAGTGGAATATCGTAGCGCGCCGTGACATCCCGCAGTCCCTCCAAGAACCCCGCCGCCGGCGGTATGATGCGTTGCAACGGCTCGACTATGACCCCTGCCAACTGGTCGTGGTGCTGGCGGATGATTCTGGTAGTGGCATCCAGGTCGTTGAACGGGGCAATCAGCACCGTCTCCTGGATTACCTTGGGAATGCCGGCGGAGTTGGGCACAGGTTTAGGGAAATCAGCGAGCTGGAAGGAATAGGAGCTCATCATGGCGTAGTCGTGGGAGCCGTGGTATCCGCCCTCGAACTTGAGCACCTTATCCCGTCTGCGGTAGGCCCGGGCCGCGCGGAGACACTGGAACGTGGCGTCTGTGCCGCTGGTGGTGAACCGCACCATCTCGGCGCATGGAACGGCGCGGCATATCTCCTCCGCCAGCTCTATAGCCACACCGCTGGTCAGAAAGTAGGTGCTGCCGCGCTCCAGGCACTGGCGTACAGCTTTCACCACGGCGGGATGGGCATGGCCCAGGATCATGGGGCCGGACCCCAACAGGTAGTCTATGTACTCGTTGCCGCTGAAGTCGTATATCTTGGAGCCGCGTCCCTCTTTGACAATGAAGCCGTCCTCGAAGCTGGAGGAGGCATTCCCGTTCTGGGCGCCGGGCAAGTACCGCTGTGCCCTCTGGAGCAAAGCCTTCTCTTCAGCGCTCTGAGGGTTCCTACGGGACATACCCCCTCCTGCCAGGCATCACTGCAATGCCAGAGGCTATTGGCGGGCCGAAGCGGACCGCTAGCTGGCGTGGGCTGCTTGCGGCCTGCCCTTGCTCATGACGTTGACCAGTTCCTGGACGGCGCTGGCCGACTTCTGGAGCATAGCCTGTTCTTCCGAAGTCAGCTTGATCTGGATGATCTCCTCTATGCCGCCAGTGCCCAACCGCGTGGGGACGCCCACATACAGCCCCTTGATGCCGTACTCGCCATTCAGGTAGGCGGCGCAAGGGAGGATACGGTGCTGGTCAAGAATGATGGCGTCTACCATCTCTGCCACGCCCGCCGACGGAGCGTAATAGGCGCTGCCAGTTTTCAGCAGGGATACTATTTCAGCCCCGCCATCGCGGGTGCGCTGCACGATGCGATCCAGGGTCGCCTTGGGGATCAGATCGGCAACAGGGACGCCGCCCACGGTGGTGTAGCGTATAAGCGGCACCATGGTATCGCCGTGGCCGCCCAGCACATAGGCCTGGACATCTCGTGGGGAGACCCCAAGCTGCTGGGCCAGGAATGTGCGGAACCGTGCGGTATCCAGCACGCCGGACTGCCCGATGACCCGCTCCCTGGGCAGGCCGCTCACCTGGTAGGCGTGCTGACACATGGCGTCCAGGGGGTTGGTGACTATGATCAGGACGGCCTTCGGCGAGTGCTTGACAGCTTCTTTAGTGACAGCGCCAATAATGTCCAGGTTGGTGAAAAGGAGGTCGTCCCGGCTCATGCCTGGCTTGCGGGCCACGCCAGAGGTTATCACAACCACGTCGGACCCAGCGGTGTCCTCATACCTGTTGGTCCCGATGATGGAGACGTCAGACCCAACCACGGGGCCAGACTGCAAAATGTCCAGGGCCTTGCCCTGGGGCAACCCTTCTATGATATCTATCAGCACTACGTCTGCGTAGCCTCGCTCGAAGATGCGCTGCGCCGCAGTAGCTCCTACCTGACCAGCTCCAACAATAGTGACCTTCTTGCGCATAAACCTATCGCTCCTTGTCTACTATGCTTTGACGTACTGTTCCCACCGCGCCTCAAGCCTGGAGTCTGCCACGGTGGCCATCAGGTACTCTCCGAACTCCTTGCCAGTGACGCCTGTGCTCCGCCCTGTCATCACCAGCTTCTTTTCGTACTGGCCACAGACGTCCAGGGCCATTTCCAGTCTTTTCCCCAGTTGCGTGTAGCCTATATGTTGCAACATCATGGCGCCTGCGCGTACCACGGAGCTTGGATCAGCGTATTGCGCTCTGCCCTCCTTTACCATGCGTGGAGCCGAGCCGTGGATGGCCTCGAACATTGCGTACTGCTTGCCAATGTTGGCGCTGCCAGCGGTGCCCACTCCTCCCTGGATCTGTGCTGCCTCGTCCGTCAGAATATCGCCGTAGAGGTTGGGCAAGGCAAATACCTGGAAGTCCTTGCGGCGCGCCTCATTCACCAGCATGGCGGTCATGATGTCTATGTACCACCCTTCCCAGCGGATGCCTGGATACCTTTCGCCAACTTTCTTGGCCACGTCCAGGAACTTCCCGTCGGTAGTCTTGACGATGTTCGCCTTGGTGATGATGGCAACGTAGTTCTTGCCAGTGCGCTTGGCATGGTCGAAGGCTGCTTCTATGATGCGTTCCGAGCCTTGCGTGGTGATGACCTTGAAGTCAATCGCCAAGTCCTCGGTGACATCAATGCCCTGGCTGCCAACGGCATAGATGTCCTCTGTGTTCTCTCGATAGAAGGTCCAGTCAATGCCTTGTTTGGGTATGCGGACGGGCCTTACGTTGGCGAAGAGGTCCAGTTCTTTGCGCATTGCCACGTTGGCGCTTTCGATGTTTGGCCAGCCGTCGCCCTTCTCTGGCGTGTGCGTTGGGCCTTTGAGCGTGACGTGGCACTTCTTGATCTCCGCCAGCACGTCGTCAGGAATGGCCTTCAGCTTGGCGGCGCGGTTCTCGATGGTCAGGCCTTCTATGGCACGGAACACCACCTTGCCGGTGTCCACCTCCTTTTTCAGGAGGTGCTGCAAGATGCGCTGCGCCTCGTTGGTGATGAATGGGCCGATTCCATCGCCGCCAAGTACGCCTATTGTGATGGGTTTGACCTTTTGATAGTCGGTCCATGGAACGTTTATCTTGAGACGTTCCACCCGTTGGAGTTGTTGCTCCAGTATCTTGCCGAAATGCTCTTTCGCCCTTTCAATCGTTCGCGTGTCTGCCATGGTGGCTCCTTTCTTGGATGGGATTGTTAGAAGAGGCTCATATCCTGGCCGGAAACGGCCAGGTCTTTCTCTGCTGCTGAGGCCGGTGAGTACGGTTCACGAGGCTAATTCTGCGGAGAATCTAAGAAACGGCAAGATGCTGCCAGGCCAGATGCCGGCTGCCCGCCGCTCTTGGTACTCTGCAAAGGGATTATATCAGGATTTCGTCGGAGGGCAATGGTGTGGCGGAACAGGGTCTGTTTGCATTGCAAGGGTGTCACCAACCAAAGTGCACCTGGTTCGGCAGGCTCACCATGATAGGAGTACAAGACCCCCGACTTATGTCGGGGGTCTTGTACTCCTTGAAACACCTCTAAAGCGGGATGTTGCCGTGTTTCTTCGGCGGCGTGGTGTCCCGCTTGTTGCGGAGCATGCCGAGAGCCTTGATAATCTTGGGCCGTGTTTCCGCCGGATCAATTACGTCGTCCAGGTACCCTCGCCCAGCGGCAATGTACGGGTTGGCGTACTTGTTGCGGTACTCTTTGGCCAACTGGGTCTTCACCTCATCGGGGTTCTCCGTGTTGGATATCTTCTCCCGGTAGATGATGCTAACCGCGCCTTCCGGGCCCATGACGGCGATTTCGGCAGTGGGCCAGGCGTAGTTCACGTCGGCGCGCAGGTGTTTGCTGCCCATGACCACGTAAGCACCACCATAGGCTTTCCGCGTGATAATTGTGATCTTCGGAACAGTGGCCTCGGCGTAGGCGTAAAGGAGCTTGGCGCCATGACGGATGATGCCCCGGTGCTCCTGGTCTGTGCCGGGAAGGAAGCCGGGGACATCAACTAGAGTTATCACTGGAATGTTGAAGGCGTCGCAGAAGCGAACGAAGCGAGCAGCCTTGTCGGACGAGTCAATATCCAAGACACCGGCCAAGTATGCCGGCTGCTGTGCCACCATGCCAACTGGGGTCCCCCCCATGCGGGCAAAGCCCACCAGGATGCTCTGGGCAAACTGGCGATGCACCTCCAGGAAGTCTCCGTCGTCTACTATCCTGCTTATGACCTCACGCATGTCGTAAGCTTTCACCGGGTCGTCTGGAATAACCCGGGCCAGAGTTTCGTCTATGCGGTTAGGGTCGTCATATGAAGTGGAGAGGGGAGGGTCTTCCATGTTGTTTTGGGGCAGGAAGCTCAGAAGTCGCCGTACCTCATTGAGGCACTCGACCTCTGTGGCGTGGCTGAAATGGGCCACGCCACTGAGCCTGGCGTGGCTGTCCGCGCCTCCCAGTCGCTCGTGGGTTACCTCTTCGCCTGTGGCCGCCTTGATCACGTCTGGCCCTGTAATGTACATCTGGCCTATGTCCTGGACCATAAAGACGAAGTCGGTGATGGCGGGAGAGTACACTGCGCCGCCGGCACATGGGCCCATTATGACTGAGATCTGAGGGATGACGCCTGAGGCCAGCGTGTTACGCAGGAAGATCTCACCGTAGCCAGCCAGGCTCACCACGCCTTCCTGAATGCGGGCGCCGCCTGAATCGTTCAGCCCGATGATGGGAGCGCCGTTCTTCATGGCCATGTCCATAATCTTGATGACTTTTTCCGAAACCGCTTCCGACAGGGATCCCCCGAACACTGTGAAGTCTTGGGCATACACATAAACTAGACGCCCGTTGATCATCCCGTAGCCCGTTACAACCGCGTCACCCGGAAAGAGCTGGGCTTGGGATTCGGCGTCTGTGGACCAGGGGGCCACAAATGGGTCTAGCTCCTGGAATGTGTCCTTGTCCAGCAGGAGTGTTATGCGTTCCCTGGCCGTCAGTTTGCCCTTGGCGTGCTGCTGTTCAATGCGTTTTGGCCCGCCGCCTTCTTGGCTCTGTTGCCTGAGCTTGTTCAGCTCCGCCAAGCGTTCGTCTATCTTTTTTTCAACAGCCATGGTCTCCTCGAGCCCGCAAACAGAATAGAGAAGAGTCCTTGTTACGCCAGGGGGATTATTGAGGTTTGGGTGATGCTACCAGATTTCGGGTGGGCTGGCAAGACAGAGGCGTGGCGGCGCCAATCTGAGAATTGAACTCGTCCGAGGTGTAAGATGTACTGGACTTCATACCTTGGGATTTGGGAAATGACAGCTAATATATACCAATTTCCATTCATGCTCTGCGGTAAAAAGACGCTCACCTGGGGCCAGCGGACCTATATTATGGGTGTCGTCAACGTAACACCTGACTCTTTCTCCGGCGACGGGGTCATGGATGTGGAGCAGGCTGTGGCTTGGGGGAAACGGTTGGTAGAGGAAGGAGCCGATATCCTGGATGTGGGTGGAGAGTCTACTCGGCCTTCCTACGCAGCCAAGATTGAATCGAGTCTAGTTGGAGCTGGAACCGGCCGGGGGGCTACTAGGGTCCAGGTGGATGAGGAGCTGCGCAGGGTGATTCCAGTCATACAGCGGCTGGCGGAGCAGGTGGACGTGCCTATTAGCATAGACACTTACAAGTCAGAGGTGGCGCGCCGCGCGTTGGAAGCGGGGGCGGCCATGCTAAATGACGTGTGGGGCCTCAAGGTGGACCCTGAGCTGGCCGCCGTAGCCGCGGAGCGGAACGTGCCTTTGGTGCTGATGCACAACCAGCGGGACACGGAATACAAAGAGCTGATGTCTGAAATTCGGGCAAGCCTGGAAGGCAGTGTAAAGCTGGCGTTGGACGCTGGGGTACGCCCTCAAAACATCATCATTGACCCGGGCTTTGGCTTTGGGAAAAGGCCCGCCCACAATCTAGACATATTGAGACGGCTGGGAGAGTTCAAGCGGATGGGTTACCCGTTGCTGGTGGGAACTTCCCGGAAGTCTACCATCGGGCTGGTGCTGGGCTTGCCTGTCCAGGAGCGGCTGGAAGGCACCGCCGCTACAGTAGCCATAGCCATAGCGAACGGCGCCGACATCATACGGGTGCATGATGTGAAGGCCATGGCCCGGGTGGCTCACATGGCCGATGCCATAGTGCGTGGTTGGACACCGCCGCCAGAGAGGTAGCCAGTGGCTTTGATAAACGCATTCTTGGGGTTGGGCAGCAACTTAGGGAGCCGCGAAGAGAGTTTGGCCAGAGGCCTTGCGTTGCTGGCGGGTTCCTTGCAGGTGGTTGAAACCTCTTCCATATACGAGACGGAGCCGTGGGGTTTTACTGAGCAGCCGCCTTTTCTTAACATGGTGTGCCGGGTACGCGCTGGTATCCCTCCGAACGAACTACTGCTCTTGTGTCAGGAGGTGGAACGGCAAGTGGGCCGGCAGCCTACCTTTCGCTACGGACCCAGGGTACTGGATATTGACATCCTGGACTATGGTGGGACGGTTGTGACATCACCCGCGCTAGCTCTGCCTCATCCGCTACTGGCGGAGCGGGCCTTTGTGCTTGTGCCCCTGGCAGAGATAGCGCCGGAATGGGAGCATCCGGTGCTGCGCAAAAGAGCCTGGCAACTGCTGGAGGAGGTATCCGGCAGGGGAGGTGTCCGGCTGTGGGCAGGCCCGCTGGCGGTGGCATCCGGCGACTGAGACTTCGGTGTTCTCCACCCACGTACTTGGAGTTGCAATCAGGCTCGCAGGCTTGGCGGCAACAGGTTTGGGATAGAGTCCTGGATAGGGTATTCCTCCGGGCAGCGGCGGCAGTACAGGGTCCCAGATACGATTTCGGTCCCGTTTTCCTTCTCAACTCGCAGCTCCAAGGGGCCTTTACACATCGGGCAGGCCAGGATGTCCATTAGATCGCGCCGCATTGTCACTCCTGCTACCTGGAAGATGGTGATAGCATACCCGGTCTGATGCGCTTTGGAAAGTGCTCAGTGGCCAAGCAAGGGCTAGTTTTCATCCTCTAGTCACGCCATGCTCGAATATGTTGCGCAGGATATCGGCCAACAGGATTACCAGGAGGCCGAGAATGAGGATTAGGTTGGTGGCGGAGAAGGTGGCTCTGGCGGCGCGCACCAGTACAGGCGTTGCCTTCTTCTGCTCCTGGTCCGAGGATGCGGCGCTCCGGCGCTGGCGGAACCACGCCAGGTAGAACATCCATACCGCCAGGGCTATCTTAACGCCCAGGACAAGGCCGTAGGCTCCGCTGGCGTATCCGGAAGTCAGGCGGTTGATGGAGAGGATAACGCCGGTGACCAGGAGCGCCCATACGGCTGTGTCCACCAGGTTGCGGAACTCCTGCCCCGCTATTCGGTTCAAAGCTGCTTCCTGGGGCGTGTCGCGGAGGGCTGGTCGAAGCACGGCCAGGAAGAAGATGCTTCCTCCCACCCAGGCTATTGCCGCCAGGGCGTGGAGCCAGCGGATGAGCAGCAGGAACAAGTCAGCAAAGCTCATGTTGGCCTTTCACCGCCCTCACCCTCCTTCGACTTCGCTCAGGACAGGCTCTGTGTCCCCCTCTCCCTCAAGGGAGAGGGGGATGGAAAACGAAGTTAAGGGACACCCCAATAACCCCGGCAGGAAACCCAGGTTTCCTGCACTTTCTAGTGCTACGCTTTGAAATAACCTCTATGTTTCGTGGTTGGCAAGAGGTCACGACTTGAGCAGCTCTTCGATGAACGTGGTGAGGCGCGTCTCGTCTATCTGGCCTAGCCATTTCTTGTAGATGCGGCCATCCGGGGTGATAAAGAAGGTGGCTGGCAGCCCGGTGATGGTGTAGGCCAGGGCTACCTGGCCGGTGAGGTCGTGGCCGGCTAGGAACGTGGTGTTCTGTTGCTCAAGGAAAAGACGGGCCTCATCTTCGGAGTCGTTTATTGCTACTCCGACCACGACTAGGTTTTGGTCCTTGTACTTGTCCGCGGCGGCCTGAAGGACGGGGAACTCGGCGCGGCATGGCGCGCACCAGGATGCCCAGAAGTTGAGCAGCACGGTATGCCCCCGATGTTCAGACATGGTGAAGGAGCCGGGGCCGCCGGTATAAAGTGGTACGGTGAAGTCATGGGCGGGTTCCAGCTTGGGGCCGCCGCCTCCGCGGGCCTGGCTGACGGCGTAGGCCAGCAGCACGCCCAGCGCGACAAACGCCGCGAAGGCGAACAAGGCAGGGAGCCAGCGGATGCCGCTTCGGGTAGTGGCTGTGGTTTCCATGGTTTAGTCTGCGGGGAGAGCCATACGTCTTTCTCTTACTACTCTAAGGTACATGGCGGTGGGAGTCAAAGTCTGAGAACCCTCACCCCCTGTGTCCCCCTCTCCCTTGCCAAGGGAGAGGGGGAAGAGAACCTGAATTAGATTGAGGGCACATCCCTCAAACACCTTGCCAGAGGGGGGTATCCCCCTCTGGACTCCCCCAGACTATTCTGGCTCCTCGCCAAGCTCCTCGCGCAGGAGAGCGTCGGCATGAGACAGCAGTACGTCCATGCGTTGGGGGTCGGTGCTGCGAGACTCCAGATATAGGCGCAGTGCCTCTCGTGGGCCGAGGCCGCGAGAACTTTCGGGGGTGAGGCGTGTACGACGGGAGCGCGTGACGTCGCGCTGGATGGCGGCGACGTAGTGGGCGGCGGACAGGGCGTCGCGGATGTCGGACTCGCGGAGGCGGGATTCCAGCTCCTCGGGGAGATGGATGCGGACGCGGACGATGGCGTCGGTCACATACTTGCGGGCGATGGTGTCCAGGACGCGTTGAGTCGGGTCGTCGTCGCCAGGCGGGACATCCACGTCTATGGTGAGGAAGGGTCTGGCCTTGACGGGGTGGAAGTCGAAGCGTCGAAGCCGCGAGCCAGGAGGCTGGTTCTCATCCAGGTCTATCATGCAGAAACCCTTGTCTTCAGCCTCTTCTGAGAAGTCCACGCGCTGAAGGCTGCCGGAGTAGGCGACGGTGGGGTTGTAGCCGAGGACCTGGTGCTTGTGGACGTGGCCCAGGGCGACGTAGTCCAGGGCAGGAGTGGCCAAGGCGGAGAGGAGGATGACGTGGTCGCGGCCAAGCATCATGGAGCGTTCTGTGCCGACGGTAGCGCCGGAGACGGTGACGTGGGCGACGAGGACGGCGGGCAGGTTGGGGTCCAGGCGCTGGAGCTCCTGGGTAAGGGCATTGGTGAGCCGTTCCTGGAGACGCTGGGTGATCTGGTCCAGGGTGAGGTTGCGTGTGTCGTCGCGGGTGAGGAACTGGCTGCGGCGTATCCAGGGGAGGGCGACGATCTGGAGAGGGCCTGCGCGGGTGGGCAGGATGGTTGTGGATATGTGGTCGGCGACGAAGACGCGCTCGATGGCGAGGGTGGGGAAGATGTCTAGGGCGCTGGCGCGGCCTGCGATGGCTGGAAGGTCGTGGTTGCCGGTGACGAGGAAGACGGGGATGCCTTCAGCAGCCAGGCGGGCGATGCGGCGGGCGAACTCGCGCTGGTGGGTCTGAGATGGGTCGCGGGACTTGTAGGCGTCTCCGGCGAATAAGACGGCATCCACGCGGGCGGCGATGGCGTAGTCTACAAGTTCGTCGAAGGCGGCGAGGAAGTCGAGGAGGCGTGTGGATAGGCCGGTGTCGGGGTCTGGGCGGCCGTAGTTCTCGACGCCGATGTGGAGGTCAGAGAAGTGGAGGAGTTTCATAGGAGGTTACATACAGGCATAAGGGCATGAAGGCATAGGGGCGGTTAGCGTTGGCATTTGTTTCTGACGTTATGTTTAGTGTTTCAAGCTGACTCATATCTGGAGAAAAAAGTTTTTCTGGGAAACAAATCCGAGTTTCGTCGTGGTGAGTGAGGCTTGCATGGGGGAGCGGATTCATGGAACCAGGATAGCAGGTGTGGTCGGTGATGGGGTAGGGGAGGATGGCGGGGGGTTAGGCAAGGAGTAGATCAATAAGTTCGGGGCCTTTTTCGTGACCTACTTCGCGATAGATATCTAACAAGGCAGCATAGGTTCCAGTTCCTCCGATGAAGTCCCAGAACTCTTGCCCTATTAGAACTTGGTGTTCCATGTCGAGATAACGCAAGGCGAAGTCGTGGTGATAGCTACTTCTTAGTTCACCATATGGATTATATGTCATGGCGTAGTAGGTCTTCACCGAACCAAACCCTGCCCTTTTTATTGCGTGCACCAAAAGAAGACGACTGGTCACGCGGGTACATTGGTCTTTGTTAGGTTTGGGGCTTTTCATTTC
>SHYF01000041.1 GCA_009692985.1 Dehalococcoidia bacterium | reverse complement strand
GGATGTAATAAGTGTCTC
The DNA here is from genome assembly GCA_009692985.1 of Dehalococcoidia bacterium. Taxonomy (GTDB): domain Bacteria; phylum Chloroflexota; class Dehalococcoidia; order Lucifugimonadales; family SHYF01; genus SHYF01. The sequence goes on along the minus strand of SHYF01000041.1, from coordinate 11,626 downwards.
ATTTTACCACTTACCACACTCTTTTCTAGTGTTCAAGCCGTGAGTATGTTCACCCAGCACCACGCTCGCTATGCTATACTGCACCATTAGATTGCAGACATAACTCCAATCATTGGATGCCATGCACGTCGGCGTCTGCCATATCCAGCTCCGCCTGCCAGAAAACGGCACGCTGAAAGATAAGCGCCAGGTCGTTCGCTCCGTCACCAGCCGCACACGCCAGAAGTTCAACGTCTCCATCGCAGAGGTGGCGGACAACGATCACCATCAGTTGCTGACCCTGGGCGTCTCCTGCATAAGCAATAACTCGCGGCATGCCAACGAGGTCATTTCCAACGTGGTGGAGTACATCCAGTCGTAACGACTGGACGCCGAGCTGGTGGACTACCAGCTAGAGATAATCTCCGGAGCGTAGCTTATAGTGGATGTCGCAGGCTTTCTGGAACGCCTTCAGGCCAGCCCCGGCTATGGGGACCAGATAGTCCACCAGGAGGTGATACCTCAGAAGGCCGCCACGTACGGCACCCTCTCACGCCCGCTGGACTCCAGGCTGGAAGCTGCCCTGGCGGCCCAGGACATACACGGCCTGTACCAGCACCAGGCAGCGGCCATCCAGGCCGTGCGGGAGGGGCGTCACGTAGTGGTGGCCACGGGCGCTGCCAGCGGCAAGAGCATCTGCTACCAGGTCCCCGTACTGGAGGCCCTGTTGCAGGACAGGTCCAGCCGCTCTCTGCTCCTGTTTCCCACCAAGGCGCTGGCCCAGGACCAGCTCCGTGCGCTGCGTGCCCTGAGCGCGGACCGCATTCCCCTAGGGGCCGACATCTTTGACGGCGACACGCCGCGGGATGCGCGGAGCCAGGTCAAACGGTCGGCCCAGGTGGTAATCACCAATCCCGACATGCTGCACCTGGGGATTCTGCCCAACCACAAGTCCTGGGCGCGCCTGTTCAGCAACCTGCGCTACGTTGTTCTGGACGAGGCGCACGTCTACCGTGGTGTATTCGGCTCCAACGTGGCCAACGTCATCCGCCGGCTGCGCCGGCTTTGCCGTCAGTACGGTAGCAACCCACAGTTCATCCTTTGCTCCGCGACCCTGGCCAACCCTGGAGAGCTGGCAAAGGCCCTTGTGGGCCTGCCGTTCACCGTAGTTGACCAGAATGGCTCGCCGTTTGGTGGCAAACGGTTCGTATTCTGGGACCCGCCCATTCTGGACGAAGCCAAGGGAAGGCGCAGAAGCGCCACCTCTGAGGCGGCGACCCTCTTCGGCGCATTGTTGCTGGACGGGGTTCGCACCCTGGCTTTTGCTCGGACGCGCCGCCAAGCCGAGATGATGTACCTGTCCGTTCGCCAGCGTCTTGCAGAGCAAGCGCCGCACCTGGTCTCCCGCATCAGCCCTTACCGGGCCAGCTACCTGCCCGAGGACAGGCGTCGCATTGAGAGGGCGCTGTTCAGCGGCGAGCTGATGGGCGTGGCGGCCACCAACGCCCTGGAGCTTGGCATTGACATAGGCAGCCTGGACGCCACGGTGCTGGCTGGCTATCCCGGGAGCATTGCAAGCGCCTGGCAGCAGGCGGGGCGCAGCGGGCGACGCCAGGAGGAGTCCTTCACAGCCCTGGTGGCCCGGGACGATCCACTGGACCAGTACCTGATGCGGCATCCCGACTTCTTCTTTGGCCGGCCCCACGAACATGCGCTTATTGCCCCTCAGAACCCGCACATCCTGGACAAGCACCTGCTTTGCGCCGCCTTCGAGGCTCCCCTGATGGCCAGAGACGCCGGGCTTTTTGGCACCACTTTTGAGCAACGAGTGGCGGCTTTGCAGGAGAAAGGCTCCCTGCGGTTCCGCCAGGAGCGCTGGTTCCTGGACCCTGGCATCGCCTATCCCGCCGAGGATGTTGGCATCCGCTCCAGCTCCACGGACTCATACGCTGTGGTGGAGCGCCCCTCTGGAGCGCTGCTGGAGAAGGTGTCGAGGGAGTCGGCCTTCTTCCAGCTACATCCAGGTGCAGTGTACCTGCACTACGGGGAGCAGTACCTGGTGGAGGAGTTGGACCTGGTATCCAAGACGGCCTACGTCTCCGCCCGCGACGTGCCCTACTACACCATGTGCAGGGACGTCACGGACATACGGCTTCTGCGCCTCCTCCAGGAGAAGCGGGCTGGTACAGTGCGTGTTTTCCTGAGCGAGGTGGAGGTAACCACCCAGGTGGTGAGCTACGAGAAGAAGGCCCAGTTCAATGACGAGTCTCTTGGGGAGGAGATGTTGGACCTGCCGCCACAGCGTTTCCCTACGGTGGCCCTGGGGTTAGACTTGCCGGAGACCCTGGTGGTGGAGATACGAAAGCAACGCCTGGACCTGGCCGGCGGGCTTCACGCTGCGGAGCACGCCGCCATTGGCGTGCTGCCGCTGTTTGCCTTGTGCGACCGCTCAGATATCGGCGGCGTGTCCACGCCTCTGCATCCGGACACAGGCAAGCCGCAGGTCTTCATCTACGACGGCCACGAAGGCGGCATTGGCATAGCTGAAAAGGGGTACGAGATTATAGAAGAGCTGTGGGCCGCCACGCTTAGGGCAATAGAAGAGTGCCCCTGCGAGGATGGCTGTCCTAGCTGTATTCAATCGCCCAAGTGTGGTAATGGCAACCACCCGTTGGACAAGAAGGTGGCGACGATGCTACTGCGCGGGGCGTTAGGCATGGATGCCATTTGAAACGACAATGTCACCCGCTAACAGGTTGCTGAAAAAGAGGAGCCCAGAAGGGCGAAGCCCCGGAGCCTGCCCTGAGCAAAGCCGAAGGGGTGGGGGACTGGGGGGTGTCCCCCCAGATCTTTTCTTCCCCCCTTCCTGACTAGAGCCTGTCCTGAGTAGGCCGAAGGAAAGGGGGACAGGGGGATGGTCGAAGGAGTTTATCAACAGACTGCTAGACGCGCGACTTCGATACAGCGCGGACACCAACCGTTTGAAGTTGTTCTTGGAGCAAATACAAGAGAGCGTCCATTGCCGAGTAGCAACCCTGCTCGTTGTCAATCAAGTCGTGAATGAAATCTGTATTGCGGCCCAGCGTTACAATCGGTGGCTCTTGTCCCCACTTATGCTGTTGTCCTAGCCCAACTGTAGCCATAAGCCCGTTACACAGGCATTGCCTTCCTACAGTGTCTTCAATCTTGCCGCCTCGGTTGACAAATGTATCAACAGGTTCAGAGGGACAGCGGAATGCAACTGTTCCGCGGTCAGTCTTATAGGCATGCCTCAGGTAACCTATATCACATATCCTTGTCCTAGATTCAGTAACATTTGGGTCTGACATTGTCCCTGACAACTGAACCACGTTAAATGGGAAACCAGAAGGCGAGCTTTTGGGGTCGGCTACTACATCCAGTTGTCTGCTGAAAGCCAACCTCTTTGTCTCCCGCTTGAGATCATCTCTCAGGCCGGATTCCTGGCACAGGGCAAATATGGAACCGAACTGACATCCAGTAGCCCCTTCTGCCAAGGCTTCTACCAGCTTCTCAGGATGGGCATATGAACCGGCGACCCAAAACGGCATTCCCAGCTGTCGCATCTTCCTCAGATCTACTACATCTTTTTCGCCGTATACCGGCTCGCCCCGTTCATTAAACTTTGACCTGTCTCTTGGAGGGGCGTTATGACCCCCAGCAGTTGGGCCTTCCATGATAAACCCGTCAACTCGTCCTGTAGTTCTTCGCGGGTCTGAAAGGTATTGCGCCAAAACATTGGTAGAGGCTATCGCGAAGAAAGCTGGCCTGCTCAATCGCTCTATGAACCTCTCGGGAACGATGCTGGCTGGGTCAAGCACCATTGCGAACTCTCTGGACTCAGCGCCCTCAACATCCAAATAGTAAGAGGCAGGCTTGTAGGCAGCAAAGCTGTCCAGTACCCCGGGTACCTGGTGTGGAATCCCTGCTCCCATCAGCACCACATCTACTCCAGCGATCATCGCTCCCAGGATCTCTGGTAGGCGTGGGGCCTGTATTTTCTCCAGATAGTTTATGCCGATCGGACCGCTGTGGCCCTCTTTCGCCAGCCAAACCTCAACAAAATTGGCGCAAACTATCAGTTCGGCTACATCGGGCCTTAGCTTAAAGTTGACCATCGGGATGGGCTTATAAGGTTTGCCTTCGCGTTTCCCACCTTCGATGTACCAGGCATCCCAAACACGCTCTGCCATTTCTGGATATGGGAAGGCATCAAATGCATTGCGCAGATGCCCCCCTATGTCGCCTTCTTGCAGTCGCCTTGCGACCACAAGGGCAATTCCGGTCCCGGAAACTACACCCATTGACTTGACGCCCAACCGTTCTCCGCCAGAGGATACGGCTCTCGCCAATCCCCAGTTGGAAACGTTAACTCCCATGCCACCTTGGATTAGAAGAGGAAGTTCAGCTTGAGACATGGATTGTCTGTGAGAAATGGAATTCATGTAATAGAGATGATGCGCCCAGACTCCTGATTGTCAAGTCAACACCAACAGTAACATTCCCTCGGCCTGGCGTCAACGCAGCCGCCTCCGCGCTATGCAGCCTTCTCCTGGGCAGGCCTAAGCACATATCGGACTATGTCGCGACTTCCCACCGCCACATGCTCGCAATATTGACCCTCTTGCGCAGGCGAAACCGCGCCCACGATTTGCTACAATAAATTATCACACCATGTCAACAGGTGAATAGTGACCACAGTAGATACTTCGCTGAAGCATATCAACGTCCAGACGGTCCAGCATGGTTCCATCACCTGGCTGGACATCCAGCGGCCTGGCGTGGCGGAAATGCAATACCTCAAAGAGCGGTACCCGTTTCACCAACTATCGCTGGATGACTGCCTCAGCGTTATCCAGATTCCCAAGCTGGACGAGTTTGAGGACCACCTGTTCCTGGTGCTCCATTTTCCCAGGTTCGACAAAGAGAGACGGTTGACCATCCCCAGTGAGGTGGACGTATTTGTCGGGGCGACCTATGTAGTCACAATCCACGCCGGCGACCTGCGTCCTCTGGTCAAGCTATTCCACGACTGCCAGGCAAGTGATGCGGTCCGCCAGGAGGTCATGAACCGTGGCTCTGGATACTTGCTTTACCACATCCTGGACAATCTGGTGGACAACAGCTTCCCCATCCTGAGCAAGATAGTAGAGAACGTCAACTTTGTGGAGCAGCAGGTCTTTGAAACCAGGGGCCAGAAGCTGATTCGCGAGATGGCGGTGCTCCGGAGGGACATCCTCTCATACCTGCGCTTGGTCAGGCCGCAGATAGAAGTGATGGAGGAGATGGAGGAGAAGGACTTCTCTTTTTTGAAGGTGCAGGAGGACATATATTTCGGCGACTTGGCGGACCATATGCGACGCATCCGGAGTGAGTTGGAAACGCTCAGGGAAGTAGTGGATGGGCTATATGACACCTATGGTACTTTGGGGATGCACCGCACCAACGACATAATCCGTGTCCTGACGGTGGCAGCGACCGTGATGCTTCCATTCCTGCTGATCACCAGCCTTTACGGCATGAACGTCGCGCTGCCATGGGAAAAATCGCCGGGGGCCTTCGCAATGATCTTTTTGGTAAACGTAATTATCGGTGCCGGCTTGCTGGCGTTCTTCACCCTTCGCCGCTGGTTCTAACAGTGGAGTAGAGTGTCATCCTTGCTTACTGGCGCGGCGCTCGCTGGCAAAACATGAGCGGGAGCTGGCCCTTGCGCTCAACCGTGAGTTGTAATGCCATCAGCAGCCTTCATCTACTCAAACCAGCTTTCCCGCCATGTGCTGCGCAATGACCATCCCATGCGGCCCGTGCGCCTACGGTACACATACGAGCTTCTGGACTCCCTGGGCGCCTTCCGTTTGCCGGACTCCCTTCTGGTGGAGCCACGGCCTGCCACTGAGCCGGAGCTATTGACCGTCCACAACCAGAAATACATTACGGCCGTCAGAAGCCTGAGCAGCGGCGTCTCGATACCAGACGCAGCCTGGTACGGTTTCAGCCACAGCGGCGACAACCCCATCTACCCCGGCATGTACGAAGCCGCCCTTCTATCCACCGGCGCCTCCCTGGTGGCGGTGGAGCAAGTGCTGGATTGTGGCGTATCGGTGGCCTTCAACCCGGCGGGAGGGCTTCACCATGCCATGCCAGCGTCCGCTTCCGGCTTCTGCATATTCAACGACCCGGCCATCGCCATCCGAGCGCTAATGGCCAGGGGCCTGCGTGTGGCCTACGTTGATATAGACGCCCACCACGGCGACGGCGTCCAGCACGCCTTCTACGACACGAACTCTGTACTCACCATATCGCTCCACGAGTCGGGACGTTACCTGTTTCCGGGCACCGGGTCCGTGGATGAGCTTGGAACAGGGCGAGGTGCTGGATACTCGGTGAACGTACCGCTGGCTCCATACACAGATGACGATGTGTACCTGTGGGCCTTCCAGGAGGTGGTTCCGCCGCTGCTGGGGGCCTTCCGGCCCGATGCGCTAGTTACACAGCTTGGCATAGACACATACGTTAGCGACCCAATTACCCACCTGGCACTCACTACGCGCAGCTATCTCCAGGCGGTGGAGTTGCTGGCGCAGGCGGCCCGCTCCATACCGTGGGTGGCTCTTGGAGGTGGCGGCTACGACCTTTCGGCGGTGGCCAGGTGCTGGGCGCTGGCGTATGGCGTGATGGCTGGCCAGGAGTGGCCGGACGCGGTGCCCGAAGCGCAGCGGGAGTGCCTGGGCACAACCAGGCTGCGTGACGAAGCGCCGCCACAGATTCCAGACTACACCAGGGAGGCCAGCCGCCGTTTCGCTGAGGCTACTGTGGCGGAGGTGCAGCGACGCGTATTTCCGTATCACGGGCTGTGAGGGGCAAGCGGCGTCTTTTGGAGGGTATTCCGCCGTAGAGAATGAGCGGGATTATTACTCCGCTCATGGTGAGCCTGTCGAACCACGTTTTGGGCTGTCATGCTTGAGGAAGTCCCGACTGCGTCGGGACGACCGAAGCATCTAAGACGGACCCTGCATGCCAACCTCACGCCTTAGACCCTTCGCTTCACTCAGGGTGACATGGGAAAAGGCCGCAGTAATTCTTCAACAAAGCTGCAAACCAAGGCGTTAATGCCCCGTAGCTTCCGCCACCGCCGCAGGCTCAGGTGCGGGCAGGGGCCGTACTTGTATATCGTGCGCTACTGAACGCACTCCTGCAACTTCAGCAGCCACGGCCTCGGCGCTATCCACCAGCTCCTGGGTGGCCAAGTGCCCGCTCAGGCGTACGCGGCCTAGTAAGCTTTTAACCGTCACCAGTCCCTGACGCGTTAGTCCTTCCTGCGCCATCGCCTGGGCGATGGCTATGCTCAGGTCCCAGTCGGCAGCGACGGCGTTTTGTACATTCAAGACTCCCCTGGCGCTGGCCACGGCCTTCTCAGCTTCGGCTTTCTGCACGGTCAGGCGCACGTTGCCGGTCAGGTAGGCCATTCCGTCGGTCACCTGGACTTGCACGGCGGCGAATATGTCTTGCGTAATGTCCGCCTGGGCCAGGGCAGCCAGGGCGTTGCAATGGGCTTCGGCGTCTGGCCTGAAGACAGGCAGTTTTTCTATATCGGCCTTCGACAGGGCCACGGATGGTGACCCAGAGGCCAGCTTGTCCACCTGATGCATGGGAACGGCCCACGCATCGCCACCGGTGCCCACCAGCAGGTACTCCACGCGCAGGCGCTGCCGGTCCAAGACAAGCCCTCGAAGGGGTAGCGACACACCGCCGGAGCAGTGGACCACCGTCTTGGCTGTAAAGGGCACCGAGCCTCGCGCTGGCGTGGCGCTGTCCTGCTTCTGCGAAGGCAGCATCAGAGTGCCATCGGCGTCCTGCCGGGCGTTTTCCAACTTTGCCTGCTGCGGGCGGCCTGGAAAGCCTCGCCTTATCATAACGTGACTGATCTGCTGGGAGCGGGGGGCCAGGTAGGCTCCCATAAGCCTCCCGCTCCAGCCATCTTCGGTCACTACGCGCCCACCCCAGGGAACGGCCAGGTATTTGTGCTCCATGCTTGTCGTCTCCTAGCAGGTTGCTGAAAAAACCTTTCGACCATCCCCCTGTCCCCCTTCCTGGCCAGGAAGGGGGGGGGGAAAAATTATATCTGGGGGACACCCCCTTGAACCCCTGCCAGAGGGAGTCCCCTCTGGACTCCCCATTAGACCGTTGGCAGGATCCCGACCCATCGGGACACTGGACTCTGTCGGAGCCAAGACCAACGGCTAGCTACACCTCTCGGTACTGTCCTTCCACAGTGTCGTCCGGCGGTTTCTGCTCTCCCTGCGGCGGCTGGTCTGCCGGCGTGGATTCGGGCGACCCAGCCTGGCTGTATACCGCCGTGCCCACCTTCTGCACCGTTGCCTGCAGGTCGCTGGTGGCAGCGGTTATAGCGTTCACGTCCGTGCCTTGAAGGGCGGAGCGCAGAGCTGCCACCTTGGTGATGACCTCCTGCTGCATCTCCTGGGGTATCTTGTCCTTATGCTCCCTGAGCATTTTCTCAGCGTTGTAAGCCAGGCTATCGGCCATATTCCGGGCCTCCACCCCCTGGCGGTGCCGGCGGTCCTCTTCGGCATGGGCCTGGCCCTCCTGCACCAGGCGCTCAACCTGGTCCTTGGCCAGGCCAGAGCTGGCGGTGATTGTGATGCGCTGCTGTTTGCCTGTCCCGCGGTCTTTGGCTGATACATTGAGTATGCCGTTGGCGTCTATGTCGAATGCAACCTCGACCTGGGGCATGCCGCGAGGCGCAGGCAGCAGCCCGTCCAGAATGAAGCGGCCTATGGTCTTGTTCTCCGCGGCCATGGTCCGCTCGCCCTGGAGCACGTGCACCTCCACGGAGGACTGGCCGTCCGCAGCGGTGGTGAATACCTCCGTTTTAGATGTCGGAATGGTGGTGTTCCTGGTGATGAGGGGCGTCAACACTCCTCCCAGAGTTTCGATGCCCAGGGTCAAGGGCGTTACGTCCAAGAGCAGAATGTCCCGCACCTCTCCCTTTAACACCCCTGCCTGAAGGGCAGCGCCCACGGCTACCACCTCGTCCGGGTTCACGCCCTGGTGAGGCTCTTTGCCAAACAGGTCCTTGGCCTTCTGCAACACTGCCGGCATGCGAGTCATGCCACCTACCATGACCACCTCGTCGATCTGGCTGGGCGTCAGGCCGGCGTCTTTCATCGCTTGCATGGCAGGAGGCACAGTGCGCTGGATAAGGTCGTCCACAAGCTGCTCCAGCTTGGCGCGGGTGAGTGTCATTGTCAAATGCTTTGGGCCAGAGGCGTCCGCAGTGATAAATGGCAGGTTGATCTCTGTTTGCACAACGCTGGACAGCTCAATCTTGGCCTTCTCTCCCGCCTCGCGCAGTCTCTGGTGTGCCATTTTGTCCGCTTTGAGGTCTATGCCCTGGTCGCGCTTGAACTCAGCCGCCAGCCAGTCAACAATGCGCTGGTCAAAGTCATCGCCACCAAGGTGGGTATCTCCATTGGTGGACTTCACCTCGAACACGCCTTCCCCTATCTGTAGGATGGATATGTCGAATGTGCCGCCGCCCAGGTCGTACACTGCTATGGTCTGGTCGCCCTTCTTATCCATGCCATAGGCCAGGGCAGCCGCCGTAGGCTCGTTGATGATACGCAGCACTTCCAGCCCTGCGACGCGCCCCGCGTCCTTGGTGGCATTGCGCTGGCTATCGTTGAAGTAGGCGGGCACGGTGATAACCGCCTGCGTCACCGGCTCTCCCAGCTTGGCCTCGGCGTCCTGCTTCAGCTTGCGCAAGATCATCGCGGATATTTCCGGGGGCGACTCAGCCTTATCGCCCAGCATCACGTGGGCGTCGCCGTTCCTTGCCGCTACTACTTTGAAAGGGACTCGCTTGGCCTCTTCCAGCACCTCGCCATGCTTGCGGCCCATGAACCGTTTGATGGAGAAGATCGTGTTTTCCGAGTTGGTGATGGCCTGTCGCTTGGCAGACTGGCCCACGTACCTTTCGCCGTTGCGCGTGTTCAGCGCTACCACCGATGGCGTGGTGCGTCCTCCCTCGCTGTTCTCCAGGACCCTAGGCTCGCCACCCTCCATCACCGCCATGCAGGAGTTGGTGGTGCCTAGATCGATTCCAATAACCTTTGCCACTGCGATTCCTCCTTATTTATCGGGACTGGGAACTTGATTTGTTTCCCCCGACCCTTGCGCTCTCTATTTGGCCCCTTGAGATACAGCCACCTGGGCTGTTCTCAGGACTTTGCCATGAAGTTTATAGCCTGGTCGTATGACCGTAACCACCGTGTCTGCCGGCTTCTCCGCGTCCTGCACGGCGTACAACGCTTCGTGCTCCCACGGATCGAATGGCTTGCCCACCGCCTCAATTGACGTGACACCTTCCGCTTCCAGCATGGAACGCAGGCTGCGCTCTATTATTCGGACTCCGTCCAGCCACGCAGCATCCTGAGCGGTGGCTGGTGCGCTGTCCAGGGCGCGTTGCATGTCGTCCAGGATGGGCAGCAGCTTGTTGATCATCCGCGCCGCGTTGGAGCGATGTATCTCCTCTCGCTCCTCTTCCATACGCTTGCGGAGGTTTGCCAGGTCTGCCTGGGCCCGCTGCGCCAGTGACTTGAACTGGCCGCGTTCCCGCTCAGCCTCGTCCAGCTCCGCACGCAGGGACTCCAGGGACGCCCCTTCTGTGGGACGGCTTCCTGCGGCACGTTCCTCTAGAGACTTGTCGTCTGGTTCTGGCATATCCGCTTCTACCACGTGGCTTCCCCTGAAATCCTTACCCCTCGGCTGATCGGTCAAAGACTGTTATGAGCATGGCTAACATTGCCTCAAGCTCCCTTCCCGCCATCTCCTTCAGTTGCCGCGCCTCTTCCAGTGCCGTAACTCGCTCCCTGACCTGGTGCAGCCGGTTCAACATCTCCAGGACGAACTCCACCCCCGCCAGGTTGAGGCCGAGGTCTTCCACCAGGTGTTTGATGAGCCTCAGGCGCGCTATGTCCTCCGAGGAGTAGAGCCGGAGCATCCCCACGGTGCGCGGAGGGATCACAAAGCCCACCCGTTCGTACTTGCGCAGCGTCTGGGGGTGCATCTCCAGCAGCCTCGCGGCCACGCTGATGATGTAGAGGCCACCCTCCACCGAATCCGAGGTCTGTTGCCTCTCAGGATTGGCTTTTTGCCTCTGAGTGCCCGTCTGTGAAGGCCGTACGGACCGGACAGGGACAGGCCCCGCTGGATGGGGTGGCGGAGCCATGACCTGACTCATGTCCAGCCGCGCTTGCCTTCGCTGACGTTTCACAACCATAGAGCGTTACTAGTTAGTCTAGCCGTTTCTTAGGAAGTTATCAATGCGTATCGGCTTACTTGATATGAGGCGTATCAAAGCATATTATACAGAAGGCACGAGTTGATGTAAATACCTGCGTACAGACCAGACCAAGTCGAAGCTTAGGCCAGGAAGGGGGTATGAAGTAGGGGCGCAGGGCCTTGCGCCCCTACTTCATACCCCTATGGACTTCCCTTATCGTCCCAGACCGGGCCGCATTAGCTACCGCACTCCCGCCAGCATGTCTGGCACGTCGTTCTTGGGCGCATTTACCATAGCCAGCGCTTCATAGGCATCCATCTGCCATTC
>SHYF01000040.1 GCA_009692985.1 Dehalococcoidia bacterium | reverse complement strand
TGTCAGTTAGCATCCTGCCCCTTGATCGGGTAGCCATGCTCCTCCCTCAGCACACGTTTCAGCACCTTGCCCATGGGGTTGCGCGGTAGCTCGCTGATGAACACAACGTCCTCAGGCCGCTTGAATCCAGCCATGCGGGGGCGGCAGTGGTCAATAAGCTCCGCCGCCGTGACGTTGGCGCCGCGCTTCTTCACCACAATGGCCCGCACACGCTCGCCCCAATAGTCGTCGGGCACGCCGATGATGGCCGCCTCGTCCACGCCTGGGAACGACATAAGCACCTGCTCCACCTCCTCCGGGGCAACCATCTCGCCGCCGCGCTTGATGAAGTCCTTAGACCGTCCCCCTAGGAAGATGTACCCATCCTCGTCCCAATAGCCCAGGTCGCCGGTGTAAAGCCAGCCGTTCCTTAGGGTCTCTTTAGTGGCCTCTTCCCGGTTCCAGTACCCTTTCATCAGGCGCTGGCCCCTGGCCACTATCTCCCCAACCTGGCCTACGGGCACGTCTTTCCCCTCCTCGTTCACGATGCGCACCTCCACGTCCGGCAATGGTTTGCCTATGGAGGAGAGGCGCTTCAGCTTCTTTTCGAACTCCGGGTTGCTCTCGTCCAGCATGTGGTCCTCGGGAGGGAGCATAGTGATCGTGGAGGCAGTTTCCGTCTGCCCAAAAGCGTTGATGAACCTGGTGCCAGGTAGCTTCTTGATTGCCTCCTTGATGACAGGCAGGGGCATGGGGGCAGCCCCGTAGGTAATTACCTTTAGGCTGGAGAGGTCGTACTCCTGGAACTTGGGGTGGTCCATCAGCTGTTTCAACATGGTTGGGACCATCATGGCGCGGCTAGCCCGCTCCTTCTGCACCAGGCCCATCCACTCCTCCGGCTCGTACTGGCGCTGGAGGACCAGTGTGCGGCCGCCGTATATGGCTGATAGCACGGCCTGCACTCCAGCTATATGGTGGAGGGGCACAGTAACAATGTTCTTCTCTGCTTGACCCTCCAGGTCTACAGGCTCTACGTTGGCCAGGATGTAGGAAGAGAAGCTGCCGTGGGTGAGCATGACTCCCTTGGGCGTGCCAGTAGTCCCAGCGGTGAACATGATGATGGTCACATCTTCGTCATCGTTGGTGGGAAACCGCTCCTCGTCCGATGCCTTTTTCAGCAGGTCGTCGTAGAACAGCACGCCTTTCCCCGGGGCCTCCAGCGAAATGAGGTGCTCCACCGTCTTAAACTCTGCCTTGACGGAGCCTACCAAAGCCTGGTAGCGCTGCCCGAAGATGAGTGCTTTGGCGCCCGAATCGTTGAGCATGAATGTCAGCTCCTCCGCCCTGGCTCGGAAGTTTACTGGCACGAACAGTGCATCCAGCTTGGCGGCGGCGAAATACGCCTCTATGTACTCGTTGCAGTTCACCTGCATGGCCGCCACGCGGTCGCCGGGCTGGACTCCCAGGTCGGCTAGGGCGTTGGCCAGCCGGTTTACTCGCTCCTGGAGCTGGCCATAGGTGATGCGCCGGTTGTCAAAGATGATGGCCTCGCGGTCCGGTACTATGGCGGCGGTGACGCTGAGTAGCTCTGTTGTGTTCATTCCTGTCTCCCTTGCAAGAGTGGTAGCTATGCCAGCCAAATCCTACTCGAATAGTATCATCGGCGTCCAGTCAATGGAACGTCCAAGGGTACGGTCTCAAGTTTCGACTGCACCCCGCCAGGCAGGGATAGGCCCACGCCTGGCGCGGAAGATGTCCAAGGCCATGCGTGCCTCCAATTCCAGGCCTTGGGCCAGAGTCATATCCATGCCGCGTTGTAGGGCCCTCTTGGCGCTACGTAAAACGTCCGAGCCACTTGCAAGGATTCCCTCCACAACCGCCTGGGCCTCCGCCATCAAGTGATACCGGGGCACCACCTTGGCGACCAGGCCCAGGTTGTACGCTTCCCGTGCATTGATCCGCCGGCCTGTCAGCAGCAGGTCCAGCGCCGGGCCTGGGCCGAACACCCGGGGTAACGTCTGAGTTCCGCCTGCCGCGGGCAGCATCCCCAGGCTGGTCTCGGGTAGGCCGAAAACGGCGTCTTCAGCGGCGACGCGGATATCACACAGCAACGCTATCTCCAGGCCGGAGCCTAGCACATACCCGTGGACCGCCGCCACCAGAGGTATATCCAGGCTGGTAAACAGGCCCCATACGTCCCGCTCCCACCGCACCTGGCGGGCTATGGCCTGAGAAGGGGCAGTGCCGAACTCGGTAAGGTCGGCGCCGGCGCAAAAGGCGCGGTCTCCCGCCCCGCACAGGACTACGCCACGCACCTCCGGGTCGTCCCGTATCGCCTCCAGTGCCTCGTACATCTCATCTCGCATGGCCACATTGTAGGCGTTGAGAACGTCGGGCCTGTTCAGGGTAACCCTGGCTACGGGGCCTTGCTTCTCGTAGATGATGGTCTGATACGGCGTCAAAGAGGCTGACTCCGTCCGTCAAGGAAGATGCCCATCGAGTAGAACTCTTCCAGGTCCACCTCAACGTAGTTGGTGCCGATGTCGGCCAGGCGGTGGGCATTGCTCACCCGAGTAAAGAGCAACCCGTGCCTCTGAGCAATCTCCATGACCTTGCTCTTATCTATGTGGCAGTTGTGCAGCTTGTTGTCTATCTCAATGCTCTGCACGTTTTCGATAACTACTTCCTGGGAGGGGTAGCCTGGGTGGCAGTAGTTGCGGAACACACGCCCGTTAGGCAGTAGAAACTCGCCCACCTGGTACGCAGCGAAGTGGTTTTCGGGAGGATGGACGTCTTTCTCCAGCCCGGGGAAGACAAGTAGCTGTCCAGGAAAGTTTTCCTCTATGATGCGCTTGTAGGCATGGGAGTTCTCAATGCCGTGGTGCTCCGTGATGGCGATGCCGTCTATGCCCATAGCCTTGGCCTGTTGCACCACCTTGGCAGCCCAGTCCAGGTTCGGCACTTGGAATCCGGAGGCCTCCCATATATGGGTGTGCAGGTCCAGTTTAACCTTCATTGCGAAATTCTCACCCCCTGTTTCCTCCTCTCCGGCACGGAGAGGGGGAAGACGACAGAGGATCAAAGGGGGACACCCCCTTAGACCCCCGACAAGGAACCTGGGTTCCTTGTATCCTTCTGCGCGCTGGAACTAGGCTGCGGGTACACACGTCACTGGCCCGAGAACTTTGGCGGCCGGCGCTCGCGGAAAGAGCGGATCCCTTCGGCGCGGTCGCCGGTGGTGTGCAGGAGGATATTCAGGTCGGCCTCCAGGTGCAACCCTTGCTCCAGGGTCATGTCCATGCCTTTCATCACCGTCTCTTTGGCGTACCGCTCCGCCACTGGTGCGGTGGAGGCAATCTGCTCAACGGCAGAGTCTGTAGCCGCCTCCAACTGCTGCGGTTCCACCACCTGATGGACAAGGCCTATGCGAAGTGCTTCGCTGGCGTCTATCACTGCTCCAGTCAGCAGCAATGCCAAGGCATGGGCTCTTCCCACAAGCCTGGGCAGTCGCTGCGTTCCGCCGTCCCACGGCAGAACGCCAAAGCGCACCTGGGGCATGCCAAAGTGTGCCGTTGCCACGGCGATGCGGATGTCGGCGGCCAGTGCCAATTCTAACCCCTGGCCAATGGCGTCGCCGTTGATTGCCGCCACGACAGGCTTTTGGATGCGAGCTATGGCCCCGGCCGCCCGGTGCCGGGCCAACTCTTCCGCCGAGTCAAATCGTATGCGCTCCCACCCCGATGAGAAACTCTGGCCCTGGCCAGTCAGAGTCACCACCCGTGTCGAGTCGTCCTGGTTGATGAACTCTGCGGCCTGGGCCAGCTCCTCCGTCATGGATGGGTTGACCCTGTTGCCCGCCCTGGGCCGGTTGAGGGCAATACGGGCCTTGGGTCCTGCCCTTGACAGGAGGATGGTCTTGAAGATGTGGGAGCTTTCCGTCAATGTCAGTTACCTGAGCCTCTGAGGTTGGCCTGTCCAAGGCACTCATATCCTGGCATCTGGATATGAGTGTGTCAAGGCACTGTGATGTCCAGTGCCATTAGTCCCGCAACCTTCAACTCCTTAGCTGCAAATACTTGAACAGACCCGGGTGCACCATCTGGGCCTCCCGCATTGCAGCGGCCATTACTGGACGTATGGAGAAGTGGGCCTCAGGGCCGGTGCGCAGCTTGAACAGGTGGTAGCATTCGCGCAGGTTCATCTTGGATAGCACCCGCCGCCTGTGGGCGTGGGTCACCAGGTATTCGGCTGCACGCGGCGACTGTGCCCGTATCGTGTGGAAGGCATCCTCGGCCTTCCCTATCGCAGCTTCGAACTCGGCCTGAAGCCCGGCGTCCTTTACCAGCGGCGGCACCAGGTAACCATGCTTCCCCGTGGGCGGCTGCGGTATATACGTCTGCATTCGGTGGCGCTTGAACTCCCGGTATGCCCCGTAGTCCATGACCAGATCGAATGTGTAGTCCACACTCTCCATCTCCCGCACCGGTGCGTCATGGGGGCCAAGGCCTTCTAGCGTTCGGTCTATTACCTTCTGTCGCTCCAGGGGACTCATATGCTGCACCTGCTTCCATATCTCTGCGTAGGGCTGCTGAGCGAACCGGTACAGCAACGCCGCTACCAGCTTGGCTTCCGCATCGTGGTCGTAGTGAACCAGGGTGGCCTCTGCTTTGGAATCGTCGCCTAGCCCAGCGTATGACAAGGACATATCCCTTTGGGCCTCCCGGCTAAGAACCAGGTAATCGCTGCGGTCGGCGTACTTGACGAGTGTAGGCGTGATGCGACGCCCCTGCTCCTTGAGTGCTTGCCCCAGCCATCGCTCTTCTGCCAGGTCCGAGGAGACCAGCTTGGTGATTGCGTGCTCCAGGGAGCGCGCGTTCATGGTGACGCCCACGTTTGTCAGCGTGGCGGCGGGCAGCAGGAATCGTGCCGAGTCGGTGGCTTCGCGGCGGATGCGCAGGTTGAAGGCGGAGTCGCGTTCATCTGGCTGGCGGGGCCGCACCGACGGGAGGTACGCTCGAAGGCCCTCTACAAGGCGCTCGTAGGCAGCAAAGAGGGCGTCGCAGGCGTCCACGTAGATCTGCCGCATCGCGATGTGCCGGGACAGCTCTTTGGGAACGTGGTAGTAACCTGGCTCTATGATCTGGTAGCGCGACGACTTCTCTGTGTACGAGGCCAGCCGATTGTCCTCCAGGGTGTCACAGGCCAGGCGGGATATGTTCTCGACGGCCATGTGGATGATAGCGTGCTCCGCCACAGAGGCGTGGCCGTAGTTGAGGACCCAACGCTCATGAAAGTCCGCCGCCTTTTCCGCCGTGACCATTTCTGCTATTTCGTCGAAAGGCTCAGGCCGGCGAGATGTCATGGCGAAGACAACGGCTAGCTGTTCTTCTGTGAGTTGCCGCGGGTCCAAGGGGTATATGCGGGGTGTGTGGGACACGGTACTCCTAAATCCGGTTGGTGACATCATAGCCGTAGGTAAGGTATCGGTTCAAGGCAGGCCACGCCTTTGACGGGGGCAATCGCCGAATATATGATGCACTCGACTAGCAGGTACACCGGCTCATAAAGGAGGAGATGTGCAGAAGAACAAGACCAAGGCAAAGCTAAAGGCAGGAGAGGTCGTATTCGGCTCAGAGATCATGTTCCCTTCCCCCGATGTGGTGGAGATACTAGGCTACGCTGGGTTGGACTTCGTGTACATGGACATGGAGCACTCGGCCACCACTTACGAGAGCCTGGCCCACATGGTGCGGGCCGCGGAGATCGGCGGCACGACGTCCCTGGTGCGTATCCCGGAGCAACTGCCGGGGCAGTACCCAGGCTACATACTGCGGATACTGGACATCGGTGCTATGGGAATCATCGTGCCGCACGTGGACACCAAGGCAGAGGCGCAAGCGGTGGTGGACTCGATGAAGTACCACCCCATAGGCAAGAGGGGCATGTTTGGCGCAGGCAGGCAGACGGGCTACGGGTTCCAGATGTCCGCCAGCGACTACGTCAAGCAGGCTAACGAGGAGATTATGGTGGTCATAATGATAGAAAGCGGCGAGGGTGTGAGGAACCTGCCGGAGATACTTACGGTGAAGGGGATAGACGTGGTGCAGATTGGGTCCAGCGACCTATCGCAGTCGCTGGGCTATCCGGGCAAGCTGACGGAACCGGTGGTCCTGAATGCCATAGACAAGATAATTGCCGAGACGTATCGGGCGGGCGTTGCTGTGGGGGTAGGCTCCTTTGCCAGCTTTCCCCAAGAGAGGATCAAGCACTTCCTGGACTCCGGGGTGCAGTTTGTGAACATTGCTACTGCCAACATCATTACCACAGGCGCCAAGCAGTGGAAGGAGTGGCTGGACAAGGCCAAGACAGGCAAGTAGGCAAGGCGGGCATACGGTCGGACGGGCAAACAGGCATAAGGGCATGCGGTCGGTTTGATTGTCCTCCTTTGGAACATGATTGACTTTCGTAATTTTGCAGCTTTGGGCAGATACGAAAATGTGCCGAAATGCCAAAGCTGGGGTCTGATTGTTTGTCCAGACATGCCGCTCCGTATTCAGATGGGTTGAAATGATGCCATCAAGATGATACGGGATGGGAAGGCAGAGGCGGAATGGGAGAGTGGCAGGGGGGGATGGTAGTTGCAGAAGCTGGGAGCGAGATTTAGGAGAGGAAACGCCTGTCGGAGCGAAAGAAGGTTGCTGGTGCTTAACACAAGTGCTGAATTGTGCCATCCCATTCTGGCCTCACTGAAGGGCCAGGGGTAACCCAAATGGGGAATCTCGGTGAACCCTCATATTGGCAAACGAGATGAATAGACCTGCTGGCACTGGCCATTCGGATTATCACCCCCCAGCCTGCACTTGTGTCTCTTGTGTGGCCAGGCGGTCTGGCCACAAGGAAGGACGGCAGGTGTGGCGTGGGACGGATGTCACCCCGGGCAGTCCCAATGATGGCCCTCCCGACTGGCCCAACCATGGCTCTTCTGTACCTTCATATGGACATAATCAACCAATCCGCGGCATGAGGAAGATCCTGACCCGGACCCTTGCCATCGCGTTGATTGCATATTTCTCTTGGATAGGTTGGGGGCTCTGGCAGTACCGTAACGAGAACGGAAGCCTCAATCTCCACAACGCTGTACAGATAGCCGTCACTCGTTCTAAGGAAATCCCTCAAGAGCTAGAGAAGTCTCGCGGCGCGATAGCCAGTTGGTTGAAAAGCCAGTCACAGCCGGGAGACGGACGTACTATAACGTCTCCGGTTGTTACGAACATTCCAAACCCTGTGAGTGTTCCCCCCACAGCGACTCGCACCGTTCAGCCTACCCAAACACCCACACCCAGCGCCGACCTGCAGCAGTTACGCGTATATATGCTTCATCTTATCAATGCCGACCGCAAAAAGGCGGGGCTAGTGCCCGTCAAGCTGGGCACAAACCCTGCTGCGCAACAACATGCTGATGATATGCTGGCTAATTTCTACCTAGGCCATATAGACAGTGGCGGGATGAAGCCATACATGTGCTATACGCTGGCTGGTGGTCTAGGCAGTAACGGCGAGAATGCTGGGTATGCGGGAACCCAGGACCCCAACGATCGTGCGAATTACGCGTTGCTGGACCCTAAAGCGCATCTGGCTAGTCTTGAGTTTGGCATGATGTATGACGATGCATCCTCAGACTGGGGACATCGTGACAACATTTTGCGTCCAGAGCATCAGTACGTGAACATTGGCATTGCCTATAACCGAACAAGGCTGGCTCTCAGCCAGCAATTCGAAGAGATGTACTTGAACTTCAGCCAGGCTCCACGACTGCAGGATGGAACATTGACGCTTGCCGGCACCCTGGATCCTTCTGTCGGCTCACTTTATTCCATCGATGTCTACTATGATCCGCCTCCAACCGCCTACAACCATGCCCAGTTGTTAAGTTAGCCACAATCCTACTCGGTAGGTAATAGTCCCGAACCTCTCGTGCATATTATTCCACCAGCACCGCCAGGCTCTTACTATCCGAGCCTTCAACCCTCAGCCGTGGTGGCAGCTTCTTGGACCGAAACGGGGAGTTTTCAGGTTGTTGCGAATCTTGGAAGCAGAGCTTTGGCACCTGGTGTCTACACTGTTCTCCTGTGGAGCGATCAGGTGAGATTCCCGTTAACAAATATTTCATTCTTCGTTCCATCACCCGCTTCTGTTTCGGCACTCCAAACCTCGACCGCGACTCCATTGCCAACACATACTGCAACGCCTTTGCCAACTGTTGCACCAACGCGCACACCGACGCCAACACCCGTGACACCTACTCCTTCTCCTACGCCAACCTCCACATTAAACCCAAAGATATCCTGGCAAGATTGGAATTTTGTGGTATACGAGAAACGCCTGGAAGGTGGCCGACAACAAGGGTACAAGCTAACAGTTGTGGTTGCGACCAAATATGTTGGGTCTAAGCTACCTCAGCCTCTCACTTGCTTTACCTTCAGATTGGCTCTGCCTTATTCAAGTCAGGAATACGTGCCCTGTCATCAGTTTCCGACAGCAGGAGTCTTTGTACAGGACAGGTTGGTATTCGAGTTCAAATACAGAGCGGATGCTCCAAGGGTGGGTGTGAGGGTACTATATGATGGCGAGTACCGTCCTTCTGAGTTGCTCAGTTTGGGCTTGTGAAAGGCCGATGCCAAGACGGGCCACTATCTCCAGCGTGGCTGGCGCACCTGCAAGCCAGGCACCTTCTGAAAGTCGCGGAGATTATCGGTAAGTACATTGTATCCGAAGGCCAAGGCGGTGGCAGCAATCAGAAGGTCGTGGGCACCAACGGTCTGGCCTGAACCAAGAAGTTCACCGAGGAGACGGGCGTGGATACGCGCTACCTGAAGGTCGAATGGCAGTATGGGAAATGCGCTAAGGATGGCCTCCACCAAGGACTCTCGGGTCACGCGCTGGGCCTGAGTGACGGCACGGTGAACGCCAACGAGCAACTCGGAGGCGGTGATGGCGGAAAGTGCGACAGACTCGTCTGATGGTATCTCAGCGCCTATCGCTTGAATCGGGAGGCCACGACGCTCCAAACCGATGAAGACGCTGGAGTCTATTAGGACGGCCACACTGCTAGCTCCGCCTTGGGTTGGGAGCTTTGAGTTTGCTCCAAATCATCGGCATACCCATCGCCAGGCATCTTGAGACGCCCCATGGAGGCTATGACTTCGGCCACGGTTACGCTAGGCGATGCCCCGGCAGGAGTCAGGGTAGCCACGGGTTCTCCGTTGCGCACGATGACAAACCTCTCTCGCCTGTAACGCACACGGTTGAGGATATCGGACAGGGACCTAGAGAACTGTGTGGCTGTAACCTCAGTATCCATTTCAGCTTCTAAGATTATATTAGAATCTGATTATCAGAGAGCCGTCAACAAGCAGACAGGCGTTCGCAGCCTGCTGGCTCCTACGTGAAGTTCTCAAACCCGTCCGGTGTCTGCACGTCTATGATGGTGATGGTGTCCGACTTGAGCGCCGATCCCAACGCAGGCACCAGCTCCTTGACTGAGCTGACGCGGACGCCGTTGGCGCCGTAGGACTCGGCCAGCTTCACGAAGTCGGGGTTGACCAGGTCGGTGCCTATGAACCGACCCCCCATGAGATCGCGCTGGCGCATCTTCAAGATGCCCCAGGCGTTGTCGTTGAACACAAGCACCACGGGATTCAGGCCGTACTGGACGCAGGTGCCTATCTCCTGCATGTTGAACTGGAAGCCGCCGTCGCCTGTGATGCAGACCACCTGGCGGTCCGGCAGGCCCGCTTTAGCTCCTGCCGCGGCGGGGAAGGCGAAGCCCAGCCCCAGCCAGTGAGGTGTGAAGTATGTCCTCTGGTCGGTGGCGGGCAAGCAGTAGGTGGAACCTCGCAGGGCAGACACGGAGGCATCGCCCATGAATATAGCGTCGCGGGCCGTGACGCCGCGAATGGCTTCAAAAGTCCGCATCTGGTTGGGCATGAACTGCCACCAGTATTGGGCGGCCTTATCCTTCACCTCGGAAACCTCTCGCTGGAATCCGGGGGCCAGGTGCGCCGTCTTGCCATGTACGGCGGCGGTAATCTGCCTTAGCACCATCCTCGCATCGCCCACCACGCCTACCGCAGTCGGGTACAGCTTGCCCACTGGGTCTGGGTCAATGTCCACGTGGACCAGGTTGGGCGGCATTTGCAGGCCCACAGCCTTGGTTTTCAGGTGCGACAGGCTGGAGCCTACGACCAGGAGGGTGTCCAGGCTTTCCATAAAGGCACGGACAGGGTCCTGAACCGGGTTGGGCCGAAGGAACGGCGACATGCCTCCTAACACGCCCAGACTCAGGGGATGGTCCTGTGGAATGGCCCCCTTGCCCTCTTGCGTTGCGAACACTGGGACGCCTAGTGTCTCAGCCAGGCGCACCAACTCCGCCGATGCGCCGGATCGGTGGACGCCGGCGCCGGCCCAGATGGCGACCCGCTTGCCGGAGAGGAGCGCCCGCGCCGCGCGCTCCACCAGCGCTGGGTCTCCCTGGGGTGGCGAGATTTCGGTCCGCTGGGGGATTTCCATCTCCGCCACCTGGGATTGCACGTCCACGGGAATCTCGATGGCAATGGGCCGAGGACGCTGGGTCTGAAACCGCACAAATGCCTCGTAGATGCGGTCTGGTACCTCCTCTGGACGGCGGACATGGCAGGCCCACCCGCTCACTGTATTCAACATGCCAAGCTGGTCCTTGGTATCGTGGGTGGCGCCCAGACCGCGGGCATACAGATCCTCTTCGGCAGTGCTGGTGATGTGAAGGACCGGCGATGAAGCTGCGTAGGCCTCGCCTATACCGCCCATGGAGTAGGCCGCGCCCGGGCCAGTGCTGGTGAAACACACGCCTGGCCGGCCCGTGGCCCTGGCATAGCCATCGGCCATGGTGGCGGCGGCGTGCTCGTGGCGGGTGCTGATGAAACGGATTGCCTCCCGATGGTCGTAGAGGGCATCGTAAATGTCCAGGGTGTGGACGGATATGATGCCGAAGATGGTGTCTACGCCCTGGGCGAGCAGGGACTCGATGACTGCCTGGCCTCCATTGAGTCGAGCCATTGTGTGCTCCTCCGGAAAAGCAGGATGGTTTGCGCAGCCCATACTATAGGCGTGGGCTTCGGGATGCAACAGGGGCTGGACCGTAAGGATTTGGCCTTATTGACAAATTGACGCCTTACTCTGCTCGTATGGTTTGACACCTGTCCGAAATCCGGGTCCACATCAGATCCTGCTCTGGACGCAGTTGCCCCTGGATATTTCACAAGGCTGACCAGTGAGCACCCCAACACAAGTCTGGTTACCAAGGATGTCGCAGCTACATGTTTCCACTGGCTCAGTGGCACATATGAGGCTGTACTGCCCAGTGGCTGTGCCTGTGCGTGTGAAATGACGCTCTCTTAAGGCTTGAGTAATTCGCTACCTAACGTTTGTGAATCGCTTCACTAGCCGATAACAGATTGACACTGCCGAAATACCTGATTATATTTGGCAATTACTAGTGGCGCTCAGCGTCTGCCCCGAATTAAGTACCGTGATGGTTGGACAGTTGTTACGTTCGAAGACGGAGGAACACCGATGAAAAGCCTTAGCATGCATCGCCCTTGGCGGTCCCTGATTGCTGCTTTCCTCATCCCTCTTCTGGCCTTTCTATTGGCCTGCGGCCCGGGCGAAGAACCTACACCCTCGCCGACCGCAACGGCGAAACCTGCGCCCACC
>SHYF01000039.1 GCA_009692985.1 Dehalococcoidia bacterium | reverse complement strand
CGACGTGCATGGCATCCAATGATTGGAGTTATGTCTGCAATCTAATGGTGCAGTATAGCATAGCGAGCGTGGTGCTGGGTGAACATACTCACGGCTTGAACACTAGAAAAGAGTGTGGTAAGTGGTAAAATGAGACACTTATTACATCCCGTAGAAATGAGGTGAGCATGAGGAAACCAGCCTTCGTGAAAGAGAGTGGCCTTTGTCCGCCGGCGACTCGCCTGATCGCGGCGACGTAGGGAAATACCTACAATTCGTCAACGACAAGCAGAACTCCCTAGTTCTTGCCAATTGGTTCTTTCTCCTGGGCGTTATCTCAACCGTGGGGGCTCTACCCGGATTTTACCAGGTCCTACGCAAGGAGGGAGTCCTGGTGGCGATAGCTATATGGGCCATGGCTATCGGGCTGGTCCTCGATGTCGCCTTTTTTGCAGCTAACCTGGGAATCGCGTATAAACTGGCACCAGGCTACGCTAGTGCTGTCGAAGCCAGTAAACTAGCCCTGGGGGTAGTGGCCAGCACTATTTCCATTATCGCTACGCTAGAGGATGCCGTAGGCGACGCTTTCTTCTGTGGCATCGGACTTGCCCTGTTCGCCTATGCCAGTCTGAAGACCAACTTTGTGCCCAAGTGGGCAGGGTGGATGGGACTCCTGGGTTCCCTGGTGACGGGATGGGTCGGCGCTTTTTCGTCGTTGGCGCATTTTCTTGAACTCGTGGTACTTATCGGTTTTGTCCCTTTCTTCATCTGGTTTGTGATCATGGGGATCAGGTTGGTAAGGGCCAAAAAGCCCGCAACCACGTAGCGCTGCAAGCCTGGGTGGTTCACGCTAACCCTGGACGACTCCCCTTTCTTGACCGTCCACGGCCTTCTTGCTACCATATACTTGCCGCCCACCAAACGGGGGCTAGCATTCTCTACTTCACAGTCGCAGCCGCTGGGATCTTATGAAGACCGAGACGGCACAAATTAGGTTCAGCAACGTGATGCGTCCTTCCGGCGATGCCAGGGAAGGACGCCTTTGTGTTTCATGTGCGCCATGAGTAACGCAGCCGGAGCCATCACCCGCATCCAAGGCATTGAGGTCGGCCATTACACCGACCTTGAAAGCTACACTAAGGTTCCGCTATATATAAATGTCAGTGATTCCCGATTATTTTCATAGCGTCGGCAGCCGGGTAGCATATTGACTTCAGTTTTTGACCTACACATTCACACCAACCAGGGAAGCCCCGACAGCGCCCTTACCCGTGAGGATTTGGTTTCCGAGGGGCGCCGTTTGGGGCTAACCGGTGTCATGGTGGCCGAGCACCATGGCTGGCCGCGTTACGACTTCAACGAGTTTGCGAAGCGACAGGATGGTATCGTGATGGTGCGGGCGCTGGAGGTGTACACCCCTCTTGGCCACATCATTACCCTGGGCCTGGACCAGCATGTGACAGGATATGGGGGTGGGATTGATACCATTCGCAAGCTACGCAAAGAGGTGGACAGGATTGGAGGGTTCATGATACTGGCCCATCCATTCCGCTTTCTCTTCGATCCCTCTGGGATATACACCCAGAACCTCCTTTTTGAGAACGCCGCCGCCATACCCAGTACAGCGGAAGGGGCCGCCAAGCACCCGATCTTCGAACTGGTGGACGAGGTGGAGGTGGTGAACGGCGGCAACATTGAAAAAGAGAACAGGTTTGCCCAAGAGGTGACTAAGGTGTTGGGACTCTCCGGCACCGGGGGAAGCGATGCCCATTCCGTCCAGGGCCTGGGGAAGGGTTCCACCATGTTCAGAGGCGACATCCGCAACGAGCTGGACCTGCTGGAGGCCCTACGAGCGGGGGAGTTTGTTCCAGTGGAAGGATTCCACATTGGCCGTCCGATCTACTACGGTGACAACCCAAATGGTGGTGGTTCCCCTTGGAGCGCGTCAGCATAGAAGACTGGCCCACGGGGTTCCAAGTGTCCCTCGTGTTCTGTGGTCGCCGGCGAGCGGCAGGCACCGGTCCCGGCTTGGTGCTCCTGTCCGGCAGGGTGATGAAAACACCCTCCTAGGGCAGGAGCATCCCCAGCCGGCGACGGAAGAACCTGACGGCAAAGTACAGTCCAATGACTACAACTATCAGGGCTGTAGCTTTGGGATAGATATTAGTTGTCCAATCAAGGCCGTGAGCGGTATGTCCCGCTACAACTCCTATGCCTACTAGAGGCATTACCCATATGATCTCGGAAAGTCCTACCCCTACGGTGAAGCGCGTCCAGGGCACTTTCAGCGCTCCCGACCCCACTGAGACCGGTAGGGACATTCCAGGAATTAGCCGGGTAATAGTGATGGCCCCAAGACCTTGCTTCTCCGCCATAGCCTGGGCACGTTGGAACCAGCGATGCTTGAATATGCCCTTGAGGCTCGGATTTGAAAGCAGCCTGCCGCCGGAAAGACGTGACATCCAGTAGATGGCGTTGGCCCCGCTAATGCTTCCCAGCACTGCAACGCAGAGCAACGGTACAACCAAGAGCGGATTCACCTGGGTCATCCGGTAACCAGCAAAGACCAGTACAGCTTGCATTACCAGCGGGAAAGGAACCCCGGCCTCTCCCACTGCGTTTAGAGCAAAGAATAGCAACAGGAACACCGGGTGGCTGACGTTCAGGTTGTTTGCGATATTTGTGACAAAGCTAGGCAATGCAGTAATCACCTATTAATGCAGGTACGGTTCCACTTTCAGTAGTTCAGGCACAGTGACGAACGTATAGCCTTCACGGGTCAGGATCTCGATTATCAGAGGGAGGGCGGCAACAGTGTTGTTGCGGTCAGCACCGTGGGAGGTCTCGTTACCGTCGTGCAGGAGAATGATAGAGCCAGGCTTGGTGTGACTGACAATACGCTGAGCAATGATGGACGGCACTGGTTGCCCGGGATTTCCGGCCGAGACGCTCCATGTGACCATAACCATGCCGTGTTTCTTCAGTTGCTCTATCTGCCAAGGGGTCTTGTGCCCAAAGGGTGGCCGGAACAGGTGTGGCTCCACACCGGCAACCTTTTCAATGATCCCCTGAGTCCGTGCCATGTCCAGGTTTTGGACGTCCATTATGGGTTGCAGTACCTTATGGTCCCAGGAGTGATTCCCAATCACGTGCCTTTCCGCAACAATCCGTCTGGTTGTTTCAGGATAGTACACTACATTCTTGCCAGTGACAAAGAAGGTCGCCTTTATGTCATGTTGCTGGAGTATATCCAGAATTTGGGATGTGTAAGGCTCATTGGGGCCGTCGTCGAAAGTCAGAGCCACCACCTTGTCAGGAGTTTTCGTTGCGAAGTAAAGCTTGCCGAAAGCCTCGGCGCGAGGTGCATAGAACCCATACGCCAGGGTGCCAAAGAGCAGCACCAAGACTATTGGTATAGCGTATGTCAATGTTGGGTTCAAAGAATGGGCCCTCCTGGCGAATGCCTACTCGCGTACATCTTTGCGGACCGCTTTGATGGGCCTCTTTGTAATGCGGTGGAATAGAAGGCCCAAAACGGTGTGGAAGAGTATGTCCACCAACATGAACTGCCAGAAGCGCCCGTGGAACCGCCTGGACGAGGTCTCCACTATCAGGTGAGGGTTATAGGATACGCGGCCTATTCTCTTGAGCCGCAGTAGCAGATCAAACTCGTCACCGCACTCAGGGAGGTCCAGATTGTATCCTCCTGCTGCTATGAGCGCCTCGCGTCTTGCGGCGAAGTTGGCAGCAAGAATGGACATGGGACGGCTTAGCCAGCGATAGGTTATCCGGTTAAGCCAGTGGTTCATAATCGAGAAGGGTCTGTGCCAAAAAGGCTCACCCAAGTACCTTACATCCCCTGACAGCCCCGCGTCTTCAGTGCAGGTCAAAAAATGCAGGGCAATCTTTGACAGCCAGTCGCTAGGCATTATGCTATCTGCGTCGCATTGCACCACTATCTCGCCTCTGGCTGATTGGAGACCTGCCTCGCGAGCGTAGGCTACACCCTTCTCGCTGCAATGGACGACTCTGGCACCATACCTGCTGGCCACCTTCGCAGTGCCGTCCGTCGAACCATTGTCCACAACGATCACCTCGTACTCTCCTTGGTAGTCCTGGTCACGGAGAGACCTGAGGCAACGAGGCAATACTGTTGCTTCGTTGTAAGCAGGTATAACTATTGACAGCATGTGGTGTTGTGCGCTCCTAGGATGCGTTAATGTTCTGTTTTGAAAAAGGCCTGCGTACCCCCGCCTGAACGCGGGGGCATCTATGTCGCTCCCTTCATGGGGCGGTGCCACTCCTCCGCTCATGTTTTATGCTCGAAATAATCCTTTCAATCTCTGCCACGGCTTCATCAATCCGGCCATTGCGGTTCACCACCACATGGTCAAACTCACCCTGGCACGTCATCTCATGTTGGGCAGTTTGGATGCGCCGTTGCAGCTCCTCCGGCGTCTCGGACTTCCGTTGCCTGAGCCGGCGTTCCAGCTCCTGCATGTCTGGTGGAGCCAGGAAAACTAGCAGGGTATTGGGCTGCTTGGCCCTGATGGTCCGTGCGCCCTGCACGTCTGTCTTGACCACGACGTCCTTGCCAGAGTGAAGGGCCTCCTCCACCTGGCCGCGTGGAACACCGTAATATCTGCCGTACACCTGGGCGTGCTCCAGGAAACCGTCCCGCTCCAGCAGGGCCTGGAACTGCGAAGGCTCCAGGAAGATATAGTCCACACCGTCTCGCTCGCCGGGACGCTTGGGCCGTGTGGTGGCTGTGACCACGAAGTGCCACCCATCATGGGTGCGCCTCATGCGCTCCAAGACGGCGTCCTTGCCCACGCCGGATGGGCCAGAGATAACCACCAGGAGAGGAGGACCGTCCGACATTACCTAGCTGCTCCTAGCAGAGTGATAAACAATGCCTTCGACCATCCCCCTGGCCCCCTTCTTGGCCAGGAAGGGGGTGAAAAGTATACCTGGGGGATACCCTCAGACCCCCACCAAAGGGGCTTGGCCCCTCTGGACTCTCCTTTTTCAGCATCCTCCTAGAGTCACGCGTCGTAAGAAAGCTGAATATCGAGTGGCCACACTTCCACAAGCTCAGGACAAACGGGATATGCGCTCCCCGTCGTGGTGAGCTTGTCGAACCACTTGAACGGGGCCGAGAAGATGGGCTTGCTTTAGCCGTCGCCTGCCAGCTTATCTAAATCGTTCCAGAAGCCTGGATAGGATATGCTCGCCACCGCAGCGCCCCGAATCTCCGTTTCACCCTGCGTCAGAAGCCCAGCGACGCCCAGGGTCATGGCCAGCCGGTGGTCGCCGTGGCTTTGGCCCACCGCGCCCTTCAGTCGCCCGGTGCCACGGACGACCATGCCGTCCGCCGTCTCCCGAATGTCTGCGCCCAGGCGTGAAAGCTCCTGGACTGTGGTCTTGATCCTGTCAGACTCCTTGACGCGCAGCTCCTGAGCATCCCGGAAGACGGTGGTGCCCTTGGCGAAGCAGGCTGCCAGGGCCAGCACTGGAGCCTCGTCCAAAAGGCGGGGGATTAGGTCGCCGGCCACCTCTGTGCCCGTGAGGTCGCTGGACTCCGCCGTGATGTCGCCCACCTCTTCGCCGCCTTCAGTGCGTCGGTTGGTGATGGTCAGCCGTGCCCCCATGCTAAGCAGGGCATCTATGATTCCGGCGCGAGTTGGGTTTATGCCCACGTTTGTCACAGTCACCCGCGCCGAAGGATGGCACACGCCTGCCACCAGCCAGTAGGCGGCGGAGCTTATGTCCGCCGGTACGTTGACGTTCAGAGAGTTGAGCCGATGGCCTGGCTCTACTTTGACTGTCAAGCCGTCCTGCACCAGGGTAGCTCCCATCTGCTGGAGCATCAGCTCCGTGTGATCGCGCGATGCGGCCGGCTGGTGTAGGGTCGTCTCGCCTTCGGCGAAAAGAGCGGCGATAGTGATGCATGATTTTAGCTGGGCGCTGGCCACGGGCAAGGTGTACTCGATGCCGCGCAGGCCGCCGCCACTGATGACCATCGGTGACTTGGAGTCGTTGTCCCTGCCTTGGATTCGGGCGCCCATCAGCCGCAGTGGCTTGATAATCCTGTCCATTGGCCGGGAGCGCAGGGAGCCGTCCCCCGTGACAATGGATAGGAATGGTTGCCCCGCCAGCAGGCCGGATAGCAGGCGCATGGTTGTCCCGGAGTTGCCCGCATTCAGAATGTTGTCTGGTTCCCTGAACCCGTCCAGCCCCACTCCTTGGATGACCAGGCTACCCTCCTGGTCCATACGGCGGATTGGGACCCCCAAAGCCCGCAAACACCGGAGCGTTGATTCACAGTCACCCCCGGTAGAGTAGTTAGTTACCAGCGCCTCTCCTTTCGCCATGGCGTTGAGAATGGCGGACCGGTGGGAGATGGACTTGTCTCCCGGCGGCGATAACGTTCCGCCAAGCCAGGTTGGGGCTATAACTGAACGTTTCATGGTTGTTGTTTCGGCCTGGGGCGGCGTTCTTTGCTTGGACTGTCTTGCCTTGCAAGGATTTTCTGGTACCGCTCTTTCAGCTGGGTCCCGAAGAAGAGGTCGGACATGGTGGAGCTGGCCGAAGGTATTGCGGTGGCTGACTGTCGGTCATCGTCGTCCAGCTTGGACTCGTACCGGGTGAGCCATGTCTCCCTGGCCTCCCACGCCTTCGACAACGACTCACCCAGCCGTTCGGCGCCCTCCTGTTGGACAGAGGCTTCTACCATCTCGCGGTACGCTGCAAGCTCCTTGATGGCCTCTCCCAGCCAGTAGAGGATGCCTTCGCGATTGGTCAGGCAGATGTCCAAGCTCATCACTGGGTCGCCGCCGGCCAGCCGGGACACGTCGCGGAATCCCGTGGCTGCAAGCCTGGACATGTCCCGCCAGGCGGGGCTTTTGGTAGTGGCGGATACCAGGGCTGCGGATAGAAGGATGGGAAGATGGCTGACGGCGGCTACATAGCTATCATGCTCCTGGGCGTGCATGAAGTATGGCCGGGCGCCCAGGAGCGCTACCACGTCCAGCACCGCCTTCACGGCGTTTTCGTCGGCGCCCTTGCCTGGAATAATCACGTAGCGCGCCCCCTGGAACAGCTTGGGGTCCGCGTTGTCTATCCCTGAGGCCTCCTTGCCTGCCATGGGGTGGCCGCCCACGAAGCTGACCTCTTTGGGAAAGAACTCTTCGGCCCAGCCAAGGATGGCCTCCTTGGTGCTGCCGGTGTCTGTCACCACGCACCCCGGAGACAACATCTCTGCTATGTTTTCCATTGACTCCCGGATGGACAGCACAGGCGTGGCTATGATGACCATGCCGGCCCCTTCGATCACTTCTATAAGACGCCAGGGAGCCTTGTCCACAGCGCCACGCTTGACTGCTTTTCTACCCGCGTCCGGCTCAGAGTCATAGCCTATCACTTGGAGTCCCTGGGGGTTCGCTTGTTTGAGTGCCATGCCTATGGACCCGCCGATGAGCCCCAGGCCAATTATTGCTATTTTGTCCACAACTTCCTCCCGCCGATGTGACTGCTAAAAGATTCTCTGGTTCAACAAAAGACGTGCTATATAGTTTACCACAGGGCCAATGATCCCACTGAAAATGCCTATGCGAGTAAATGTATCAATGGCAATCACTGTCATCAGCAGAGCCGGCCCGTACCTTTCCAGGCGCGCGAAACTCCGAGCCGCCATTGTGGGCAGTAGGCCCAAGGCTACGCCCGAGCCGTCCAGCGGAAACATGGGAATCAGGTTGAAAACAGCCAGTATGATGTTGTAGAAGATGATGATGGCTACCATCTGGGAGAGTAAGCCGTGCAGCCCCGCTGCGAATGGTGCGTCGAAGAAAAATGGCGAGCTTAGCTCCAGGAGCCCCGTCCTTATGAGCAGCGAGAGGAGAGAGGCAGTAATCAGGTTGGAGAGCGGCCCTGCCGCAGCCGCCGCCGCCATGCCATGGCGTCCCCATTTCAGCGCCGACGCGTTGACAGGCACAGGTTTGCCCCATCCGAACCCCACCAGTAGCATCAAGACAGTGCCTACCGGGTCCAGGTGACGTATGGGGTTCAGCGTTAGCCGTCCCAGGCGTCGGGCCAGCGGGTCGCCCAGCAGGTAGGCTGCCAGTGCGTGGCTGAACTCGTGGATGGTGATGGCGACTAGAAGCGCGAGTCCCGTCGTGCCCAGAATGACAGGGAAGACGCGGAGAAACTCCAGTGGATCGGAGAGAAGCAGGTCAAGGGAGCCTAAAAGCATAGGAAAGCGGTTTTCATGTTGGGCACGGGACTAGCGGGTTGCTGAAAATCCCTTTCGACAATCCCCGTGGCCCCCTTCCTGGCCA
Source organism: Dehalococcoidia bacterium (assembly GCA_009692985.1). GTDB lineage: Bacteria > Chloroflexota > Dehalococcoidia > Lucifugimonadales > SHYF01 > SHYF01. The sequence goes on along the minus strand of SHYF01000039.1, from coordinate 3,603 downwards.
GGAAGGGGGTGAGAAGCATATCTGGGGGATACCCCCAGACCCCCACCCCTTTGGCCTTGCTCAGGGCAGGCTCCTGGGCTTCGCCCCTCTGGACTCCCCTTTTTCAGCAGCCTGCTAGATGGCTGGATGCTACAGGTGCAGCAGCTTATTTGTGTTGCGGACCGAGACCTCCCGGATGTGGTCCATGGTGGTGTTCCGTAGCTTGGCCACAGTGGCTGCCACCTCCAGCAGCTTGGCGGGCGTGGCGTCGTTGCGGTGATGGGGCAGCGTACCTCCTCCCGCGGAGTCCGTCTCGATGATCAGGTTGTCATCCGGCACCTTCTGAACAACCTCTTCCAGGTATTTGAAGTCGGGGTTATTGATCTGGCGTCCGATTGATATGAAGACACCCATCTGCCACAGGGGCCGGGCCGAGTTTATGTCTATCATCGTGGAGTGCATCACGCCCCCCACCTCCATCCCTTTCTCCCTCTCGAAAACCTCTATGATGTCTGCCCCAGACTCGCGGTCGTTGTGGATGACAATGGGCAGGCCCGTCTCCCTGCCCAGGCGAATGCAGAGGGCGAACTTCCGTCGTTGCTGGTCCCTTGTCTCCGGCGACCTGCCCACGCCGATGCCTGTCTCGCCTATAGCCACCACCTTGTCGTTCCGGGTTAGTGCCTTCAGTTCGTCATAGGCTGCGCCATCCATTGGGTCGGGCCAAAGGGGATGGATGGCCACGCCTGCCAGCACGTTGCCGAAGCGCTGGGCTATCCACACGTTGGCGCCAGAGGAGATGACTCCACGGCCCACGGTGAGTATTTTCTCCACGCCCGCCTGCTGGGCGTCACGGATCACTCCGGGAACCTCTTCAACCCTCCAGAAGTCCAGGTGTACGTGGGAATCAAACCATCCGGCCATGTTCTCCTCCTTTGGACGTTACTTCTTATGTGGGAAACCTTTGGAGTTCCGAGTTGTCGGGACGGCGTGATGCTAGCACCTCTCCAGAGTGGCGTCAATCTTTGCGAAGAATACAACGTGCCCTTGACAAGCAGCTAGAGCCGTGCTAACGTCGTACTGTCATGTTAAGGATTCCTAAGACATATTCCTTGGTCTGTACATGTAGGCCGTAGGGCGAGCGCAAAACGAAAGTAAAAAGCGCTGCGTCCCTCAGGGTGTTGCAACCTAACGAGGGGCGCAGCGCTTTTTTATATGTAACGCAGGAGTGGGGAAAGCTATGACCATAACGAATGTAGACCCGACCATAGAGGAGAAGGCCAAACTGGACTACTCCAATGGTGTCATTCCGTACCTGCCGGAAGAGATAGACAGTTTTGAGAAAGAGGCGCAGCGATTCCTTGCGGGAGGGTACGAGAACCCAGATGACTTTACCAAGTTCCGGCTGCTCCAGGGCGTCTACGGTCAGCGCCAGCCCGACGTTCAGATGCAGCGCATCAAGATACCTTTCGGTGGGCTGACTGCCGACGAGCTGGATGTGATAGGCCAGATTGTGGAGCGGTACGTTCCGCTCAAGAAGGGCCACGTCACAACCAGGGAGAACATCCAGATCCACTTTATCAAGCTGGAAGATATGCCCGCCATGATGCGAATGCAGGGTGAAGTGGGGCTGACCAGTCGCGAGGCGTGTGGCAACACTGTTCGGAATGTGGTGGGCTGCCCCCTCGCGGGCGTTACCCCTGACGAACCTTTCTACGTTACGCCTTACCTGGCCGCCTTTGCCCGGTGGTTTGTGCGCCACCCATATAGCCAGAAAATGCCGCGGAAGTTCAAGGTGGCTTTTGCCAGTTGCGCCGAGGACTGCGTGGTTACAGCTATTCATGACCTAGGCTTCATACCCAAGATTCGCACGGACAAGAACGGTGTGGAGCAGCGGGGCTTCCAGATGCTGGCAGGCGGTGGGACTGCCATCATGCCCCGCATAGCCTATACCCTCTACGACTTCGTGCCTGTGGATGAGTACCTCAGGATTAGTGAAGCGGTCATCCGCATATTCAACCGCACCGATGAGCTGCGAAAGAACAAGGCCAAGGCCCGCATCAAGTTCTACATTGATCGCATCGGCATTGACGCCTTCCGGGAAGAGGTGGAGCAGGAGCTGAAGCATAAATGGGCCAGCAAGTCCTATGATCCGACTCCACTTATGGAGGTTCCGGACGAGCACTTGGACGCGCCGCTTGCTCCATTGAAGTCCGGTAACGGACACCACGGGCGCGAGTACCAGCGGTGGCTTGACAGCAACGTGCGGCCTCAGAAGCAAGAAGGATACAACTGTGTATGGGTCAAGCTGCCTCTGGGTGACATCCAGTCACCCCAGTTCCCTGTATTGGCCCGCATAGCCCGGGAGTACGCTGGCAGCCGTGTCCGCACCACAACGGAGCAAAATTTAGTATTCCGCTGGGTTCCAGATGGTTTCCTTCACAAGGTCTGGGAAGAGCTAAAGGCGACTGGACTTGGGGAGGCTGGCGCTCAGGAGATTACCGACGTGGTGTCGTGCCCCGGGACCGATAGCTGCAAGCTGGGCATAACATCATCCATGGGCCTGGGAAAGGCTGTGAGCGAGACGCTGGAGGAGATGAGAATAGAGGATCCGCTGGTGAAGTCTCTGCACGTGAAGATCAGCGGCTGCCCCAACGGCTGCGCCAGGCACCACCTTGCGAACATTGGATTTCACGGAGCTGCCACCAAGGGTGATGGCAACCAGGTTCCGGCCTACGAGATATTTCTGGCCGGCAGCTACGGCAACGCTGAGGCGACTCGCTTCGGCCACCGTGTCAAGACCAAGGTGCCAGCCAAGCGAGTGCCATTGGTGACACGCCACTTCCTGGAGTTCTACCAGGGCCAGCGGCAAGAGGGCGAGACGTTCAACCAGTTCGTGGACCGCCTGGGCACCGCACCCTTCGAGACCATAGCCGCTGAGTATAAAGATCCCGGCCCGTTGAATCGTGAGAACATCGGCACATACCTGGACTGGAGCAAGACCGTCCTTTACAAGGTGGAGCGTGGCGAGGGAGAGTGCGCCGTTTAGGTGAGTTGCAAATATGTCTATCAGCAGAAAACAAGCTCAGGACTATGCTGAGACGGTGCTTTCCAGGCCGCGCAGCGATTATCAGGTGACGCTGAAACGCGGCAAGGGTGGGACAACTCTCCTCCACAATGGGAGGGCTGTCACCAAATGCCACGCCTCCCGGGTGGGGGTTGTCCAGGCCATCTATATGGCCCGCGCCCTGGGCGTAGATCTGCCGCCGCAGGGCGGCAGCGTTCGTGCGGAAGTCCCGGGGGGTGTTCTGTACCGGGCAGTGGCAGTATCCACCCTGGACCTGCGACGGCCAGAGGCACGTCAGGTGCTGGCGCAACTGCTGGCTACCGCGCAGATGCAGCGGACTGGCATGGGAAGTCAGGCGGAGTAGAGCGATGAGCAATATGGCTATAGGGAATGTTGAGGCTGGTCACAGTGCGATGTGCTGTTGTTGTATGTGTCCTCCGTAGGAGAGGGTAGCTCATACCTAATGCCAAGGTTGCGCCCCTCTCCAGACCTGAATCTGAGAGGGGCGCAAGTTTTGTCTGGGGTGATTGAAAAAGGGGTGATCAGAGGGGCTAAGCCAC
>SHYF01000038.1 GCA_009692985.1 Dehalococcoidia bacterium | reverse complement strand
TGGCACTAATGGGTATAAACGAAATAACTTAGCAGGCAGTTAGACAGGGGTTTCACCCCCATCCTCGCCTTCCCCCATCAAGGGGGAAGGGATTTTCTCCTCTCCCCCTAGACGGGGGAGAGCTAGAGTGGGGCTGAAGCAAGCGCCAATTTATTTTCTCAATGACCATTAGTCGGGGGACTGGACACCACGCACAAGCGAAGAGCGCCAGTTGCCGTATTCCCTTTCCATCCATCGGATTCCGTCGGTATAATACATGGGTTGTCTTATCCATCAAGGCAAGGAGATACATGGCAGAGAACCGATCAGCCAGGCCCGCCCAGGACCAGTTTGGCCGGCAAGCCGCATTCTATGCCGAGAGCGTGACGTTCAGACATGGCGAGAGCCTTGATGCCGTCGCGGAGTTCGCTGCCCTGGGCCGGTACGCCAGGGTAGTGGACCTGGGCACAGGCCCTGGGTTCACAGCCTTTATCATGGCGCCCTACTCCCAGCACGTGCTGGCCACTGATATCGCACCCGGGATGCTGGTCCAGGCGCGGCGACTGATGGCGGGGCGTCGCCTGGACAACGTGGGCCTGATGCTGGCGGAGGCGGAGAGCTTGCCCTTCACGCCCGACTCCCTGGACGCCGTGACCAGCCGGCAGGCCGCACACCACTTCCATGCTTTGCCCAGAGCCGTGGCAGAGGTGTGGCGAGTGCTAAAGCCCGGGGCCCCCTTATACTGACGGACCCGGCTGCTCCGGAGGGCGATTTCGAGGCTGCTTGGATGAACGATGTGGAGATACGTCGCGACTCCACCCACCAGCGGGACAGGAAGGTCTCGGAGTGGCGGCAGCTCTTGGAAGGCGTAGGGTTCCACGTTACCCACTACTCCATGGCCAAGGTGTACCTGGAGTTCAACGATTGGGTGCGGAGGTCGGGCACACCTATGGCAGAGGTGGAGTCGCTGCGTCGGGACTTCCTGGCCGCGCCTGCCTCGGTGAAGACGGCCTTCGGCATTCAGCACGAGGGCGACGATATCAAGTTTCATTGGGGGGTACTTGTGTTCAGGGCCGTGAAAAGAACGTGACGGCCTGTGGACTCCTGTTCGATCCCGACGTTGCCCTAACATGGTGCTGAAAAAGAGGAGTCCAGAGGGGCGAAGCCCATTTGGCGGGGGTCTGGGGGTGTCCACCAGGTACAATTCCCACCCCATTCCTGGCCAGGAAGGGGGCAAGGGGATGGTCGAAAAAGGTATGCTCATCAGCCTGATAGAATGTTGCCTCTGTGAGGTCTGCTGAATGGCTTATAAGCGAGTTACAGAAGAGATATACCTGCCCCAGTGGGTGGTTGAAGGTGTGCTGGCCCAGTCGCAGCGCCCCGGCTATCCTGTGGACAGGCCATCCCGGAGGAAAGTCGAGGAGTGGGCCGATGCCGTGCTGGGCATGGGCATCAAGAGCGTGCTCTGCATCATAGACTACACCCAGCTTGCCCACTACGACCGGCTGAACTTGAATGGCGGCGGCCTTTTTGGATATTACAGGTCGCTGGGGTTGAAGGTGGAGCATATATACGCCGAGGACTACAGGACACCCCCGCTGTCCATCGAAGAGCTGGAAACGGCTTGGGCGGCCTTCCAGCGGCTGGAGAGGCCGGTGCTTATCCACTGTAGCGCAGGGAAGGACCGCACGGGCGCAGCCATTGTCTACATTCTGTCGCATCTGCCGGTGACTCGCCCGTAAGGTGCTATACCTCTCAGCACCTGCACGCGCAGCCGTGCGGGTTCACGTGCCCCTAGACCTTACGTGTGCAGTAGACGGTCGCTACGTTAGTTGCATGTGCTTATGCTGCTTGGCACGGAATGTTGTCTTACATATAACGGCCATTAGAGCAAGCAGTCTCCAATTCTTTGCCCGAGCCAGTATGACTGGAAGTCCGTCGCACTCGCAAAGAGAAGATACGTTATCAGATCTCCATCCCATTATCTGATCTTGGCCTTGGTTGCGCTCGGAGATGCAATCGTTCTGGATGCTCCTCTCAGCTTCCTTTTGTTGCCAGCCCACAGGTATGGCTGGTCTTTTACGGTAGTTTACTTTCCTCTTCGGTCGTGCTAGCTTATGCTACGGTGATGTCGGCCGCCGATGGCCGTTGGTCAAGTAGCACAAAGGAGCACCATCATGAGCGAAGCGCTAAAAAAAGCCGCAATTGTGGGAGTTTACCAGTCGGTGCAAGCACGCCAGCTCAATCGCACCCCAGAAGACCTGTACATAGAAGTGGTCAAGGGTGCTCTCCAAGACGCCGGCCTGACAATCAAAGATGTGGATGGCATTGTGGGCGCTAACCCGCTTCAAACTGAAGGGGAAGGGCGTGGCATTCCAGGCTCTGTGTTCGCCGAATACTTCGGAACTCACATGCGCTACGCCGGCCAGGGCCTAACTGCTACCCAGGCTGATGCTATGGGAATGCTCCACGCCATAGAAGCTGTGAATACCGGCCGCGCCCACACGGTCTTAGTCGCAACGGCAGCCGCGCGGTCGGGGTTCGGGGTTCCTGGCGGAGACTCCGGACAGGGTGTGAGCGGGGACCAGTGGCTATCTCCCTTTGGCTTGCCCAGGGTAGGCTACTACGGCATTTTCGCCCGCCGGCATATGCACGAATACGGGACCACCAGCGCTCAGCTTGCCCGGGTGGCAGTAAATGACCGCAAGCACGCCCTGCTCAACCCAGCGGCCATCATGCACAGCCGTGGCCCCCTCACAGTTGAGGACGTGGTGAACTCCCGCATGATTTACGACCCTCTTCATCTGTTCGACTGTAGCCCTGTCAACCAGGGCGGAGGCGCTATCGTAGTTACAACGGCAGAACGCGCCAGGAGCCTGAAACACCGTCCCGTCCATGTCCTGGGTTTCGCCGAATCCTATTCAGCCGTAGACATATTCCATCTGCCCACAATAACCTCGTTTGATGGTCCTGGTGGCATGTCTGGCAAAGAGGCATTCGCCATGGCTGGCGTGAGCCACTCCGATATTAACGTAGCCCAGATTAGTGACCATTTCACAATCAACCCGATCATTGAGCTGGAGGACCTGGGATTTTGCAAAAAGGGCGAAGGCGGACCATTTGTGGAGAGCGGAGCCGTGGAGCTGGGCGGCAAAATGCCCATGAACACCAATGGCGGCTACCTATCTCATAGCCATGCTGGCGGACCAGGCATCTACGATATCATTGAGCTGGTACGACAGCTCCGTGGCGAAGCCGGTGCCCGGCAGGTGCCAAACGCACGGATAGGCCTCCATCACGGTGTGGGCGCAACGTTCATTTCAGCGCAGACCGCCATTCTGGCCAGGGACTGAGCCGAAAAAAAGGGGAGGCCAGGGGGGAGAAGCCCTTTTGGTGGGGGCCTGGGGGTATTCCCCAGACTTCTTTTCAACCCCCTTCCTGGCTAGGAAGGGGGCAGGGGGATAGTCGAAACGGGATATCAAGGAGGGATTGCATGAAAGACTTGCTAAAGAAGGCAGCAATCGTCGGAATCTACCAGACGGCGCAGACCCGCGCGTTCGGCCGGCGCTCCTCGGAAATGTTTATTGAGGTGGTCAAGGGCGTCTTGGACGACGCAGGAATGAGTGTCAAAGAGGTGGATGGCCTGATTGGGCCTAATCCACTAGCCACGGAGGGTGAAGCTCGTGGTTTCCCATCCACCGCCTTCTCCGAGTTCTTCGGCACCCATATACGCTACACCCAGCAGACTCCTGCCGGGACTCAGACGGGGTCCATGGGCGTGCTGCATGCCGTGGAAGCGGTGGCTGCCGGCCTGGCTCAGGCTGTAATTGTGCCCAACGTGGGCGGGCGGGAAGGGCCAGGAGTGGTTGGCCGCGACGAGTGGGAGTCACCTTATGGCCTACCGCGAGTCGCCTATTATGGCATGATGGCCCGTAAGCACATGGCCGAATACGGAACCACCAGCGCTCAGCTTGCTCGTGTGGCTGTCATCGCCCGCAAACATGCCGCGTTGAATCCGGCGGCGGTCATGCACAGCCGCGGTCCCATCACAGTGGAAGACGTGCTGGACTCCCGCATGATTTATGACCCCCTTCACCTTCTGGACTGCTGCATCGTCAATGAAGGCGCCGGCGCCGTCCTGGTCACCACTGCGGAGCGTGCCCGCAGCTTGAAGCACAAGCCTGTGCACGTCCTGGGGCTGGCCGAGTCCTTTGCCATCATGGACTTGTACAATGTTCCCAGCCTGACCGCTACCGATGGTCGCGGTACGGGGCAGGATGCCTTTGCCATGGCGGGGGTCAGCCATGCCGACATAGATGTAGCTCAGATCAGCGACCATTTCACTATCAACCCCATCATTGAGCTTGAAGACCTGGGTTTCTGCAAAAAGGGCGATGGTGGTCCCTACGTGGAGAGCGGAGTCCTGGAATTGGGCGGCAAGATGCCCATGAACACAAATGGCGGCTACCTTTCCCACAGCCACAGCGGAGGCCCCGGCATCTACGATATCATCGAGCTGGTGCGGCAGCTCCGCGGCGAGGCCGGTGCCCGCCAGGTGCGCAATGCCAGCGTAGGCCTCTTCCACGGGGTAGGAGGCATGTTCAACTCGGCCCACACAGCAATTTTAGCGAGGGAGTAAAGACATGACCCAGTATCAGAAGCCACTACCGGAACCATCTTCACTTACCCAGCCTTTTTGGGACGGCGTGAAACAGCACAAGCTCCTGGTTCAAAAATGCAGCTCCTGCAGTAAGCTGCGCCACACGCCAAAGCCCCTGTGTCCTCACTGCCTGTCCCAGGAGTTCACCTGGGCGCCCCTGAGCGGCCAGGGCCAATTGTACTCGTATACTGTGATGCACCGGTCCCCCGCCCCAAGCTTTGATGGGGATCTACCGTATGTGGTGGCCCTAGTGGAGCTCAAGGAAGGCATACGGATGATTAGTAACCTCGTCCATTGCCCGCTCGACAAAGTCCGGGTGGGTATGCCGGTGAAGGTGGTCTACGAGGACGTAACTAAAGAGGCATCCATCTTCAAGTTCGCTCCCGCGTAGAAGAGTGCGGAGGGGCACTGCCCCTTTGCCGGGGGAGAACTGGGGACACCCCCGTTCTTTTCTTCTTTTCCCCTTTCCTGGCCAGAGTCTGTCCTTGAGCGCAGCGAAGGAAAGGGGGTTAGGGGGGATGGTCAAAGCCCCCCTTGCGGAGCGGCGTGAACCCGCAACACCTGTGCTATAATGTCTCGGTTTGCCATACCTGCAAATGGTGATTCCATCGCCACAGCGTTACGTTTCAAGAACAAGAGAGTATGCAAAGCAATAACAAAACGCCCCGGTATCTGGAGGAGTTCCATCCGCCTGCCCGCATCCTGATGGGTGCAGGCCCCAGCAACGTGAACCCCCGTGTGCTCCATGCCATGACCGCACCCCTGCTTGGCCACTTGGACCCAGATTTCATACGCGTCATGGACGACGTGCGGGAAATGCTGCGGATAGTGTTCCAGACCACCAACGTCACCACATTGCCCATCTCCGGCACGGGCTCGGCGGGCATGGAGGCTGCGCTGGTCAACATCCTTGAGCCTGGCGACACCGTAGTAGTAGGGATAAATGGCTACTTTGCTGATCGAATTTCTCAGATCGCCACCCGCTGCGGCGCTACGGTGCACATCGTAAATGCCCCGTGGGGGCATCCCCTGGACCCTAAAGCGATGGAGGCGGAGGTCAAGAAGCACCCCAAGGTAAAAGTCGTGGCAATGGTCCATGCCGAGACATCCACCGGCGTGCAGAACCCCGTTGCGGAGATTGCCCAAATCGCCCACAGGCACGGCGCTCTGGCCCTAGTGGATACCGTGACCTCCCTGGGCGGCATTGAGGTTGCCATTGACCGGTGGGGCGTGGATGTGTGTTACAGCGGCACACAGAAATGCCTGGGGTGTCCCCCTGGCCTGGCGCCCATAACATTTGGGCCGCGGGCTGAAGAGGTTCTGAAAAGCAGGAAGACCCCAGTGCAGAGTTGGTACCTGGACGTGACTCTCCTGCGCTCCTACTGGTCTGAAAACCGGGCATATCACCACACTGCGCCTATCTCGATGATCTATGGCTTGCGTGAGGGCCTGCGTGTGGTTCTGGAAGAAGGCCTGGAGGCACGCTTCCAGCGCCACTCTCGCAACGCCCAAGCCCTGTGGGCCGGACTGGAAGCCCTGGGCCTTCGCCTCTTCGCCCAGGAAGGAGTCCGGCTGCCAACACTCACGGCAGTGCACATCCCAGACGGGGTCAGCGACACCCAGGTGCGCTCCGCCCTTCTGCGCCAGTACAATATTGAGATAGCCGGTGGCCTTGGGCCTGTGGCGGGCAAGATATGGCGCATAGGGCTAATGGGCGAAAACGCCAAGCCATCCAACGTGGTAACGTTGCTCTCCGCTCTGGAGGAGATCCTGCCCAAGATGGGCTACGAAGTGGCAAAAGGCGAGGGCGTGGCCGCTGCCCAGCGGGCCTTGGCGGCATAACCACGATTAGGTTACTATTATGCACTATCTTTCGCACGCGAGATCGAGATGGAGTACACGAGGACCGTATTACAGAGCCGCAAGCCGACCAAGCCAGGACTGAGGCCTTCGCGGGACGGTTGTTCAAAGCAGCAACCGATGCAATGGACCTCTTCAGCGTTTACATAGGCGACCGTCTGGATCTTTATCGCGTCCTTTCCCAGGCGGGGCCTCAAGCCGCACCCCAGTTGGCGTAGCGCGCCCGCATAAACCAGCGCTACGCCCGCGAATGGCTGGAGCACAAGCTGTTACTGGAATCCTGGATGTGGACAACGCCAACCTGCCGGATAACCAGCGCAAGTACACGCTCCCAGCCGCTCATGCTGCAGCACTCACCGATCTGGACAGCCCTTTCTCCATGTCGCCGTTGCCTCGGTTTATCGTAGTGGCTGGCTACGTTATGCCCAAATTGCTGGATGCCTATTGCAGTGGCGGCGGAGTTTCCTGGTCTGACTACGGCCCCGATGCTATCGAAGCCCAGGGAGACTTCAACAGGCCTTGGCTGATGCAGATGTTCGGGAGCGCAATCCTGCCCGCAATAGAGGACGTGCACAGTCGTCTCCAGGCCAATCCTCCCGCCCGCGTATTTGGACATTGCGTGTGGTGTAGGCTGGGCCAGCATCGCCATAGCGAAAGCTTATCCAAAGGCTACCGTTCACGGAGTTGACATGGATCACAGCTCTATCGAGATCGCTCGCAAGAACGCGGCTACTGCCGGTGTTGCCAGCCGAGTCAAGTTCGAAGCTGGCGATGTAGCTGCTTTATCATCCCGCGAACAGTATGACCTGGCGGTAGTGATAGAGGCCGTCCATGATATGTCAAAACCTGTTCAGGTGTTGGAATCTGTGAAACGTTTGCTGGCCCCCTGCGGCACTCTGATAGTTGCTGATGAGCGCGTGGCCGACAAGTTCACAGTCCCTGGGGATGATTTGGAGCGACTTTATTACGGCGCTAGCCTCTTAGTCTGCTTGCCCAACAGCATGGCCGAACAGCCTTCCGTGGCCACTGGTACCGTTATGCGGGCCAGCACCCTGAAGCAGTACGCCAACCAAGCCGGCTTCCACAATGTCCAGGCCCTGAGCATCGAGCATCCAACCTTGCGGTTCTACCAACTGAATCCGTAACGTTTACGATTTAGCACAGAGTTCCTCCGGATAGGTCAATTGGTTCTTGCGACTTCCAACTTGCCTAATGGCAGGCAGAAGCCACGTATCACTGGCCTTGGGCGTCTTGTAGGTACGCCTCATCAAGCAACTCCACTACGTGGCACACACGTATCGGGCTGCCTACGCGCCTCAGCCCCGCTTGCAACTGCATCATACAGCCTGGGTTGGCGGTGGCAACCACCTGAGCGCCAGTCGCCAGCACCGACTCCACCTTGTGTTCGCCTAGCTGTCTGGACATCTGCGGCTGGAGGGCGCTGTACAGTCCCGCAGCGCCGCAGCAACGGCTGGCGTTCTCCATCTCCACCAGCTCCAGGCCAGGAATAGACCGCAGCAACTGCCTGGGCGCGGCGGTAACACGCTGGGCGTGGGCCAGGTGGCATGGGTCCTGGTAGGTCACTCTCAGCGGCAGTCGCCCCTGAGGGGCCACCAGCGGCAGGCGAGCCAGAAACTCAGTTATATCCACCACCAGGGCGCTCAGGCACTTTGCCTTATCAGCGTAGGCGGGGTCATCGCGAAGCAGATACCCATACTCCTTCATGGCAGAGCCGCATCCCGCCGAGGCCACCACCACCGCATCTACGCCGGCATCCAGGAAGGCGTCAATGTTCAGGCGGGCCATGCGTCGTGTCTGCACACCATCGCCGCCGTGAAGGTTCAGAGCGCCGCAGCACGTCTGCGCCAGCGGCACCACCACCTGGCAGCCGTTCCGAGTAAGAACCCGCACAGCCGCTTCCATGGTCGCCGCCTGGGCTAGCGGCATAACGCACCCAGAAAGCAGGCCCACCCGCATCCTGACCAAACCCTCTGGCTGGAAAGGCTCAGTCCTTGGGCGAAAGAAGGTTGGAGCCAAAGGCGGCAGTTGCGATTGAAGCCGCTTGAGGCCTGGGAGTCGCTGCCCCAACCACCATAGCGGCGAACGCTGGTAAAGGCGCAGGAGTTTCGTCAGGAAACGCAGCCGACGAGGGTAAGGCAAGACGTGGCGGAACACCAATCCCAGTACAACGCGCCGGACCAAAGGCACTCGCCCTTGACCAGCGATCTGCTCGCGTGTGGCCTCCATGAGCCTACCAAATGGCACTCCGGATGGGCAAACAGCTTCGCAGGCACGGCACTGAAGGCACAGCTCCATGTGGCCCACCACCCTGGGAGTCAGTCCCACTCTGCTCTCCCTCACCGCCTTCATCAGAGCAATGCGCCCCCTTGGCGACTCGGTCTCCAGGCCAGTTTCCAGGTACGTAGGGCAGACGTTCAAGCAAAGGCCGCAGTGGACGCATTTGTACAGATCAGCGTCTTTGGCGCCTGCGGATTGTAAGGTCGCAAGGCCTTGCGACCCTACCTTGACCCGTATAGGCGAGGCCATCTTCAAATACCTCCCACAGAGCGCCCTGGGTTCAGGTTGCCTCCGGCGTCCATCTGCTGCTTAAGGCGTCGCATGAGGTGCAGGCCATCACCTGGATCGCCCCAGACGTCTACTCCTCGCTTCAGCTCCAGAGGACACCGCTCCACCAAAGCGTAGCCACCCAACCGCGCCGCCAATTGCCGCGCCTCCGCCACCATCGCCACAACATCATCGAGTTGTTGCGAGGCCACTTTTGGAATGTAGCACCTCACGATACCCCTGCCTGGGCCTGCGGTCAGCATCATGGCGCTGTGGCTTCGCGCGGCCATCTCAACCACCGCCGCAGCCATTTCCGCGACCCTTGAAGGCAGACAACCCAGCCGTAGAAGCAGCCCGTCGTCCGCCGGAGCGTCCCATCCGAAGTCGGCAAGCCGTAGCCACGCCTGGGCAGCCACGCCTCCATCCACAACTTCTACCCCTTCGGCTCCGCCTCCTCGCAAAACAGACGCCCCTTCTCGCAGGCGTCGCTCCATGCTGGCAGAACCACCCATCAAACGAACATGCGCCATCGCGCCATCCTTGACCGCTTCCACCTCTATTGCTTGCGGCGACACAGTGCCGAATGCCAGGCTCCCAGCAGCAGCTATGGCGCTGGCTAACGATGGAAACGTCCCCTCTGCCGTCACATCCTTTTTTGGCAAGGGCGCCACTTTGAACGACGCCTCCACTATGACACCCAGGGTGCCCAGAGCTCCCAGGTGTACCTTGGCTACGTCGAACCCAGTGACGTTCTTCACCACCTTGCCGCCGCTCTTGGTTATAACACCATCCGGGCCGGCAACCTTCATTCCTATGACCATATCCCTGGCCGTGCCGAAGCCGAGGCTCAACGGGCCTGCCAGATTGGTAGCCAGGACTCCTCCTACGGTCCGTCGCAGCGCCAGAGGCGGGTCCAGCGGTAGCCACTGGCCTTCCTGGGCTAGCTTATGCTGCAACTCCGCCAGGGTGGTGCCCGCACCCACCGTCACAGTGAGGTCGCCGGGCGCGTGCTGTATGACGCTGGGCAGTATGGACAGGCCTATGACCACGTCCACCCTCTCCGGCACGCCGCCCAGGGCCATGAGGCTACCGTTGCCTCTGGGTACCACGGCCCACCCCTCTCGTGATGCCAAGGCCAGCACCGCCGACAACTGATCCTCGCTGGCCGGAAACACCGCCGCGCTGGGCGCCAGGCCGTCCACCGCGTACCGATGCAGGTCAGCCTCGGACGCCAGGACGGAGTTGCCCACCACTCCGCTGAGGCTAGCTCGGATAGAAGCGACCGTTGTCGTGGACATTACACCCAGGCTCCCGCGCCGGCGCGGCCAACGGCGGCACGTTGAGGCATCTCGCCGCACGAGGGGCCGCCGTGGAACACCTTGCCCGGGTTCAGAAGACCCCTGGGAGCAAAGGCTCGCTTCAGCCGCAGCATGGCTTCCAGGTCGGCGTTGGTGAACACCAGTGGCATGTACGCCTTCTTCTCCAACCCGACGCCATGCTCGCCGGTGAGTGTGCCGCCCACAGCCACACATGCCTTCAATATCTCTCCCCCTGCCTCCACGACTCGCGACAAATGCCCGTGCTGGCGCTCGTCGAAAAGGATGCACGGATGCAGGTTGCCATCGCCTGCGTGGAACACGTTGGCTATGGGCAAGCCGGACTCGGCGCTGATCTCGCCCACCCTGCTCAGCACCTCCAGCAGCCTCGTCCTGGGCACAACGCCGTCCACCAGGTAGTAGTTGGGGGCCAGCACGCCCAAAGCGCCCAGAGCACCCTTGCGGCCAGCCCATAGCCGTTCCCGTTCCAACGCATCCGACGCCACTTTTACCTCGGTAGCCCCCGAGGCACGGCACAGGTCATCCATTTGCCGACTCGCCTCATCTACCTCCTCGGCCAGGCCGTCCACTTCCACCAGAAGTATTGCGCCCGCGTCAGTGGGATAGCCGAACTTCATGGCAGTCTCCACGGCTCGAATGGCCAGGTTGTCCATCATCTCGATGGCCGTGGGCACCATGCCTCTGCCGATAATCCTTGTGACCGCCGCGCATGCCTGGTCCATCTCAGGAAACACTGCCAGCAATGTGCGCACCGACTCCGGCAAGGGCAGGAGCCGCACCATCACCTTGGTCACTACACCCATCGTACCCTCCGAGCCAACAAGTGCTCCTACCAGGTCGTAGCCGGGACGGCCTCTGTAGCCGTCCCCCAGCCACGTAACCGAGCCGTCCTCCAGCACAACCTCCAGGGCCAGCACATGGTTGGTTGTGACGCCGTAGCGCAGGCAGTGTGGGCCGCCGGCGTTTTCCGCTACGTTGCCGCCAATGGTGCAGGCACGCTGGCTGGATGGGTCGGGGGCGTAGTACAGGCCAAGCCTGGCCGTGGCGGTAGACAGGTCCATGTTCACCAGTCCAGGCTCAACGGTAGCGGTCCTGTTGGCCGCGTCCACCTCCAGGATTGACCGCATACGAGTTAGCGCGACCTGGATGCCTCCTTCTGGCGCTATGGCCCCGCCGGATAGCCCGGTGCCAGCGCCACGCGGTATCACCGGCACATTCTCCTTGTACGCCAGCGACATCACCTGCGACACCTGTCGCGTGGATGCAGGAAACACCACCGCCAATGGCAGGCCGCGGTCCACCGAGCCGTCGTACTCGTAGACCAGCAGGTCGTCGGGGTGGTGGATGACCATTCCCTTGCCTACGATGCGCTCCAAATCCCGCACCAGGCGTTTCTTGGAACTCATCTGAAATTCCTCTCAGAGGGAGTCCAGAGGGGGACATCCCCCTCTGGCAGGGGTCTGGGGGTGTCCCCCAGATTTATTTTCTGTCCCCCTCTCCCGCCCGAGGCGGGAGAGGGGGACACAGGGGGTGAGGGTTTCAGACACATTTTTGCTCACTT
>SHYF01000037.1 GCA_009692985.1 Dehalococcoidia bacterium | reverse complement strand
CCGTGGGAGCCGTACAGGATGGGAGGGTGGGGTTGGGCGGTGGGACGGACGGATATGGTCATTTCGTCATAATTGGCGTACTTGCCATGGAAAGAGGACACCGGATGGGTCCATAGCTCCTTCATGCACGCCAGGTACTCGTCGGTCATGTCTCCTCTCTTCTTCACATCCAGCCCCAGGGCGGTGAACTCGAACTCCTGGTAGCCGCTTCCTACTCCCAGCATCAGTCTGCCTCCAGAGAGGGAGTCCACAGTTGCTGCTATTTTTGCCTGCTGGATCGGAGGGCGGTATGGAATAACACATACCGCCTGGGTTAGAATGGGCTTCCATCCCTGTATGTTGGTAACAGCGGCCACATAGGACATGGCAGTCCATTCATCCATGTAGCCGTTGCCCATCCCTACGTATTGTCGTGGCGTAATGATAACGTGGTCCACAAAGCAAAGCGCGTCCAGGTCAAGCTCCTTGCCTTTCTCGCAGGTGGCCCAGATTCCGTCTCCACGGAACCAGCGGGCGTAGTTGGGCACCATCATTCCGACCTTCATAGTTCCCTCCTTCTTGGCTCTTGTTCCTCCGCCAACTTGCTGGCCATCAGGCCAAAACTTGGTATGCACCCGCCATAATACTCACAGTCAAGGCCGCCGTCAAATCCTCCGTCGTTGCGAGCCCCGATATAACTTCCTCCTGGTTATTGGGCCTATCGTGGGCATCAGGCTACATGCTCAATCTTCAACCTGACACCATCTACAACAGGCAAACCGAGGTTGTGGGAGACGCGTAAAGGAATCCACTCCTCTAGAACCTCTCGCGGCTCTTCCCGACAGGATTCCAGAGTCTTGGTAGAAGCGTAGACACCATCAAACCCAGGGATCTCTCCGTAGTAAGGATTGTCGTCCTCAATGATCTCGTACTGCGCGCGGCGGAGCACCGCCTGTATGTACTCCGTAAGCGTCCTTTCCTCTACTTTCCAACAATGGTGGGCCCGGCAGGATTCGAACCTGCGACCAATCGGTTATGAGCCGACCGCTCTGCCACTGAGCTACAGGCCCACGAAACCATCAGGGTGATGCGAACTCCTTCGACCATCCCCCTGGCCCCCTTTCCTTCGCTACGCTCAAGGACAGGCTCTGGCCAGGAAGGGGGGTGAGAAGGATATCTGGGGGATACCCCCAGACCCCCACCACAGGGGCAAATCCCCTCTGGACTCTCTTTCTTAGCAACCCCAGACTACGGGATGCCTACGGCCACGTCAAGATTGGACCGGATGTTTCCTCAGCCAGGGGTCAATCGGAGTAGGCCATGCGCTGATTGAATCTATCCCGTCGGCACCGTATAATTACTCTTTGATAAGACAGTGGAGGGCAACCTATCCAGGGGGTGTTCCAGAAACCCGCATGCAGGTTAAAAAGGTGCTGGTGTCCGTGCACGGCGATGAGTCCGACGTACAGGCCCTGTGGCTAGCCAACGCTATGACCCATGAAACCAAGGGCAAAGTGTACGTCCTTTACGTTATTGAGGTACAGCGTAACCTGCCACTGGATGCGGATGTTGGGGCGGAAAACATCAAGGGGGAGCACGTGCTCCAGCACATGGAAAGAGTGGCCAGGCAGTACCATTGCACCGTCGAAGCTGAGATTCTTCAGGCGCGGGACGCCGGCCCTGCGGTAGTCCAGGAGGCGGTGGACCGTGAAGTGGAGGCAGTGATCGTTGCTGCGCCCTACAAAAGGCACCACGGTGTATTCAGCCTGGGCAACGCTGTCCCGTACATCCTGAAGAACGCACCCTGTCCCGTGCTCCTTCTGCGAGGAGAAGTGGAAGGCAACGGCACGGGGTCGCCACCCGCCAAGCACCGATAGCCCTGGATATATGAAAATCGTCATCATGGGATGTGGCCGAGTTGGCGCCATGGTCGCCCGGGCAATGGCGCTGGAGGGTCATGCGGTTAGCATCCTGGACACCAGTGAGGATAACCTGCGTAGGCTCCCGGACCACTTGGGCGTCATCACATTGCTGGGAGACGGGACACTGGAGCAAGACCTGCGTAGGGCGGGCATAGAAGAGGCAGATGTGTTCGTGGCGGTGGAAGAGCGGGACTCCAGAAACGCCCTGGCAGCGCAGAAGGTCCGCCATCTGTTCAACTTGGACAAAGTGATCTGCAACATCGGCGACCCAGTGCGCCAGGATATGTACCTGGCGTTGGGATTGGAAACAGTAAGCCCCGCCAGGGCAGCATCGGATATGATCCTGCAAGCTATTCACCGGTAATTCTACGTGTACATCATCATTGTAGGGTGTGGAAAGGTTGGCTATCATGTGGCCCAGGCGTTGCTGTCCGCCGGCCACGAGGTGCTGGCCATTGAGCAGGACTCCCAGAAGTACGCCGCCATTGTGGATGCTCTGGGCAGCGTTGTTATCAGCGGCGATGGCGCAGAGGCCGCGGTGCTGGAGGAGGCTGGTGCTGGCCGCGCCGACGCAGTCATAGCCGTTACCGGCCAGGATGACGACAATCTTATGGCTTGCCAGGTAGCCAAGCTCCGTTTTAAGGTTGCTAAGACTATTGCCCTGGTGAACAACCCGGAGAACGAAAGCCTGTTCCGAAAATTGGGCGTGGACGTCACTGTCAGCCAAACGAGCATGATCCTATCCCATATTGAGGAAGAGCTTCCGGAGCACCCTTTGGTGCACCTGTTTCCACTTCCTGACTCAGACCGCCGGCTGGTTGGGATTCCGATTCCCCGGGACGCCGCCGTGGTGGGCAAGCCTCTGGAATCTGTGACATTACCACCTGATACACTCATTGTGCTGCTGATAGACGCCAGGGGAGAGCCACGTCTCCCAACAGAAGGCGAACTATTCAATGCCAACGATGAGGTGGTAGCAGTTACAACACCCTCGGCGGAGGCGGCATTGCTGCACATCCTTACCAGAGTGGACGGCTGATGCCAGAACGGGTCGCCTACTTTGGGCCGGCGGGGACTTTCACTGAAGAGGCAGCTCTGAGGTATGCCCCTCAGGGTGAGTTGGTGCCTTGCCCTACCATAGCCGCCGTGGCAGCGGCAGTGGTGGCCGGCGAAGCACAGAAGGGCGTGGTGCCCATTGAGAACAGCCTGGAGGGGTCTGTCACAGACACGCTGGACCTGCTCATCCACCAGTCCAACCTGTTCATTCAACTAGAGCTTGTCCTACCCATAGTGCACTGCCTTATGGTGCGACCCGCTGCGGCACAAAAAGACATCGAGGTGATCTACTCCCACACTCAGGCCTTGGGCCAGTGCCGCGAATACCTGGAGGAGCATTTCCCTCGCGCTACGCTGGTGGCAAGCTTGAGCACCGCCGCCGCCGCTGAGCAAGTCAGGAAGAGCGACCACCCAACAGCCGCCGCCATAGGGACCGCGCGGGCAGCCGAGCTATATGGACTCAGCGTTCTGTCCCGCGGTATCCAGGACAATCCTGCTAACGTGACCCGCTTTGTGGTGTTGGCCCATACGGATCACCCACCCACGGGCGACGACAAGACCTCTCTTTGCTTCTCCTTCGGCAACGACCGTCCTGGCCTGCTGTATGCCGCTCTGGGAGAGTTCGCCCGGCGCAGCATTAACCTGGCCAAGGTGGAGTCTCGCCCCACCAAGCAAAGCCTGGGAGAGTACATCTTCCTGATTGACCTGCACGGCCACAGGGATGACCCCGGGATAAAGGAGGCCATCCAGATGCTTCGAGCACAGGCCTCTGTGCTGAAGATTTTTGGCTCCTACCCCAGGTACGCCGCATCTAACGGCTAGCAGGCTGCCGAAAAAGGGGAGTCCAGAGGGGCGAAGCCCCTCTGGCAGGGGACTGGGGGTGTCCCCCAGATTTGTTTTCCACCCCCTTCCTGGCCAGAGCCTGTCCTTGAGCGTAGCGAAGGAAAGGGGGCTAGGGGGATGGTAGAAAGAGTTTTACAGCAGCCTGTTAGTCGCCAAAGACGAGAAACTGGACCCCAGCGACTACCAGCACGCCTTCAATGATGTATGGGAAGTACCGCTCCGGCAGACGGCCGAGGAGGCGCTTCCCCAGCCAGGACCCCACGAACATCACCACGCCTATGGCTACTCCAATCAGCACAATCCGCATGTTCAGCAGTGCATACTTTCCGTATACACCCAGCTTAACCACGTGCATCACAACTGTGGCCAGGGCCTCGGTGCCAATGTATGCCCCCTTAACCAGGCCATAGGCCAGGAAGAATGGGGCCATGAAAGGGCCCACGCTGCCCATGATGGCCGACAGGAACGCCGAGACCCCGCCTAGAGGGAGAAACCCCCGCAGGCCCAAGCGTGCCTGTTTTCCCCAGGGGGTATGTCTGTAAACCACCACCAGCAGCAGGAAGAGGCCCAGTACACGCGTCAGCGCCGGGGCCGGGACAGTGGCGAATACTATGCCGCCCAGTATAGCCGCTGGAACAGCACCGACGGAGAACCACCTTACTACTGGCAGATGCAACTCTGTGCGGTTGAGCACAACACGGGAGAAGTTGCCCATCAACTGGGCCACCGTTAGGAGTGGAATGGTCTCCCGCAAGCCGAAACCCCATACCAGCACCGGCAGCATGATGACAGCGCCGCCGAAGCCAGCGACAGCGGCTATGGTAGAGGCCAATAGTGCCGCACCGCTGACTCCAACAATTACCAGAAGCTCGTGCATATGACTCCTATCATGGTGATGGGAAAGGCCCACGGCCATCCCCCTGTCCCCCTTCCTATCCAGGAAGGGGGTACAAAAGAAATCTGGGGGGACACCCCCCAGTTCCCACGCCAAGGGGGCTTTGCCCCCCTGGACTCCCCCTATTCTAGCTGCCTGCTAGCTTTCAGGAGCCAAGTCAACCTGGTAGATGTCAACGTCTAGATTGGTATACACCAATGTCAGGCCGCTGTCTGCCATGCATGGGAACTTGGCCAGCCCTTCAGCGGAGTAGTACAGGCGCTCCACCTCTCCAACGTAGACGTACTTTATCCCATAATTGCGCAGGATGCTTTCTGCCCGGCCCACGTCTGTGGTGTTGTAGAGGACAGCCAGGTCATCCAAACGCCTTTGCACAGCCCACTCCTCGCCGGCACGCTGCTGAGTCTGGTGCCAGCCCCATCCCACGATTGTGGGCAGACCAGTATAAATGGATACCCGCGACCCCCAGCGATAGTTATGGGGAGCAGTGTTGCCCTCGGCTATTACGGGGGAACCTTTCACGTTGTCCCGAAGCCACTGGATGGCTGCCCAGTCCCAGTGCAAGTTAATGGGGCCATGTTCGTCAAAGTAAACGCCGTTCTCCATGTACCGCGCACCGTTTAGCCCCGTGAATGCAGAGGAGAACCTTTCTGCCAAGCGCACCCGGGTGCCCATCACTGGGAACACGCTAACCCCCGCCACCAGCACAAGCAACAAAAGCAGCCAGAGGCTCTTTGCCCAAAGGAGCCTGCGGATTGAGTTGCGGCCAGAGGCTACCAGATACCAAAGGATAGTGGCAGAGGCTACGCTATAGAGCACCCAGGCTTCTAAATACAGTTTGAACACAGTGTTCATCCGGTCAATGTCGTTATTGAGTGTGACCATGTCCACGGCCATGCCCAGACCGAAAGCCCCAACCACCAGGACAAGGAGAAAGAGATGGTAGGGCGCTTTGTCGCCCCCCTCCACGAGATGCCGTACCCCCAGCAGCACAGGCACCAGCATCACCACGAACAGCAGCGCAACGGTGACATAGCCCGCTGCCGCCGTGTAAGCCACAAGAGCGCCCGCTGCCGGCAGAGCCACAGGCAGAAGCGGGCTATCCAATAGCGTCCCGCGAGCTTGGCTCACCAGGCCCAGGGATGGCACATCCGAGGAGCGCCTTGGCCAGAACGCCGCGCGCATGGGGCCGGCTGCCTCATACACCAGGTAGGACACGATCAGGAAGAGGAACAGGCCATGAACAGCCAGGTAGCTGGGAAGAGATGTCTGCTCGCCGCTGGAGTGTACCCCCACGTTGAAGGCGATGTAATGCTGGTGATACGGCAGAAAGGCGATGTAGCTCAGCCCAGCCACCAACGCCATCCCCAGGGCAGCCGGCGCCAGGAGCCTCGCATCCACCCTTCGCCGAACGGCGAAGGCCGCCAGGAACACAGCGGCCAGAGCCAGCAACAGGTAGGTGGGGTAGTCCCAGGTGTTTATGGCGGCCAGGGCCCCCACGGCCAGAGTAAGGGCAGCCAGGGGCGCCGCCAGCGCCCGCCATCGGAAGTCCCGCTGCTCGGCGGCAAGGACCAGATTCAGCGCAAGCCCGACCGCCAGGAGAGCGAATGGCATGGCAATTAGGTGCGCATGAAGGTCGGCGAAAAGAAACGTCCAGAGCGGGAACTCAGTGATGCTGATTTGCCCGGGCATCATCCGGCTGGTAAACCAGAACCAGACGTGGAAAGGGTCGCCTTCAGGAGCTGGGCTTGATGCCACATTGCTCCATGCGGTGCGGACAAGTTGAACAGCGTCGCCCAGGTTTCCCAGGACCGCCACCATGAACAGTGCGACAACTCCGGCGGCAGCAGGCCCCCAGCCAGGGCCCAGTCGCCTCTCAGACCGCTGGCGCATGGCAGATGTGAGGTTGTAGACCACGGAGAAAGCGCCACCCGCCGTGAGGGCAAACAGCAACGGCACTGCGAGGTTGTAGGCCACCTCTGGCAAGATGCCGGTGGCCTTGATGAGTGTGGCGACGATGAACTGGCCGAAGTAGTAGTAGTTGAGATAGCCCCCGGCGAACCAGGGATCGTATGGGGGGATGGTAGTGGAGCGCACCATGGCCATCAGGTAAGCCAAGTCCATGGGCTTCTCGCCGCCGCGGTATGGGTGCCACAGGTCCGGGTTGGCCCAGCGGACGGCCACGAAGGCAAGGAAAGCAACCAGGAACAGCGACTCCTCCAACGCCAGAATCCGCCAGTGGCCGCGAAGGTAGGCCACTATATCCCGACGGCGCAAGGCGAGGACAATAGCCGAAGCGAGGGCCAAGGCCAGCAGCGCCAGGTAGATGGACAACCTGCCGAAATCCATCAGCTTCACTGCTGCCAGCAGCCAGGGGATGTAGGCCAGCAAAAGCACCGCCAGTGTTTTGGTGAGAATGTATCCACGGTCAGAGAGGCCACGGAACACAACGAAGCCCAGGGGCAACGTCGCCAGAGAGGCCGCCTCCACCAGCAGCAGCCACACCAGTACCGGGAAGCGGTTGGCCAGGCTATCGTTGTCGAACAGGTCGGACCACGTGCCCCCCTGCTGCTGGACAGCTTGCTCCTCCGCTGTGAGCACCAGCGCCAGCTTCGGCTCCACGGTGACGGTGGGCTTCAGGAGCAACGCAGCAAGGCGGTTTGCATCGTAGCGGGCGGTGTTCTTGAACACCATGACCAGTGGACGGTCGTAGGTGATTGCATCGTTATCGGCGTATCCCAGGTTCAGGCTGAGCGGTGCCGGGGACTGCGCCGCCAAAGGCTTGGGCACTGGCAGGCCCGCCCTGCCGAATGGGTCGTCCACAAAGGCAACACCAAGCAAGCGTGGGTAAGAGTCGAAGCTATTGGCCAGCTCGTACCCCAGGTCGCCGGAGAACAGCAGCCGGTAGTAGTTGCTGCTGAATGGATACCGTTCCGGCACACGGGCGATGGCTCCATAGGTACGGTTACTGTAGAAGACCAGATAGTCGGTGCTGGCCAGGTTCGAGGCAACAAAGCCCATCTTCTGTGGCGTGTCGCCCTCAAACATGGGGAGCTGCGTCACGCGGTACCTGCCCAGGTCTGGTATGCCTTCGTCCCAATGGTTGTCGGTAAGTATGAGGGCGGTGTAAGGCACATTGGCATTGAGCCACTGGGAGGCCTGCACCGCCGTATGGGGCCGGGTGTAGATTGTCTGAAAGGCCAGGGCGTAGAAGGCCGTGAACACCATGACCAGTCCTATCGCTACGGCGGCGGCCATGCCCAAGGCTTTGTGACGATTCTCCAGCCATCGCATACCATCCCATGCTGCACCTGCCCCCATGAGAATTAAAGGTGGCACAAGTGGGAAGGTGTACCGCAAGAACTTGACCTCGACACTTCCAACGGTGAGCAGCAGGGGCACCGCCCAGAGCAACAGCAGAACTTGCCCCAGCCTGGGCCTTCGGAGGTTGAGCGCCGCCGTAGCTAGAAGGCCCCCCCACGCCATGAGGCCAAGCGGCAGGCCCAGGCCCCACATGGTGGTCTGGCGTATCTCGTACAGGAACCTGGGCGCTTCTATGTACTGCACCGTGTAAGGGACGATGCCGGCGTGCCTGACGACATCCAGCTCTCGCAGGTTCCACTCCAGGAACTCCGGGAAATCCAGCAGCGCGTAAGGAGTCCAGAAGAGATAGGTAGCTGCGGCTACGGCCCCGGCTGCCAGGGCGCGCAGGATCACCCTCTCCGCCTGGTCGGCGCTATTCCCGCCGCTGGTGCCACCCCACGCTAGCCAGAGCAGGCGACCATAGACGGCCGCCAAGGGCAGCAAAAGCGGCAGGACGCTGACTTTGGTGGCAAAGGCAAGGCCAACGAACAGCCCTAGCATCAGCGAGTCGCGCAGGCGCTGCCGCTCCACCACCTGAAGCATGAACCAGAAGGACGCCAGGACAAACAGGTTGGTGAATGTCTCTGGTCGGTAGTAGTGGCTGTGTTGGATGTGGACTACGGCAAAGGCGACCAAGGCGGCAGCCAGTAGGCCGGCTCCACGGCCGTACAGACGCCTGCCCAGGGCGTAGACCAGGGCCACGGTGCCAGCGTCGGCCAGGGCAGAGAGGCTCCTGCCGGCTATGGCCAGGTCCTGGAGGTCCATGCTCAGCAGGGGAGCGAGTGCCAGCTTGATGGCCAGCAGCACGTATATGATTATGCTGCCCAATGGGAACCAGTGGGGGTTCAGCGGGCTTTTGGCGGCATTCAGGAACACCGGAGGGCTTGGGAACCCGGCGACTACTCGCTGGAAGGGGGCGTCCCTGGTGCACTCCTGGTAGCCCTGGGCCTCGGTGAGCAGCCGGTACATGCAGTCCACCCGCATGTAGATGGAACGCTCGTCAGGGTGGAAGAAGTTGCCCTGGTCCCAGTTTATGCCGTAAAGACGTAACGCTAGGGCTATCACAAGAAGGGCGAGGAGAAGCGGTGGCAGACCACGGCTTGTTCTGCCCTCGACGGCCCATCTCCAGATGTTACGCATCTGCGGAGGTGGAGAGGCCGTAACTGTAGTAGAATCCATAGCAGCTATTCTAGCAAGCGGTCGCTACCCAGGGAAGCTCAGGCGTATTTCAGGCTACTTTGCCATCTAGCTCATGGCAGGCTTGCTGGTAGCTGTCCAGGAAAGGCTGCACCAGGGGCATGAACCTGCCCAGCTTTACTGGCTGGATGCCGCTAACTCGGAGCTTGCCTGTGAAGAAAGCGAGGCCGAAGCTGGTCTTTCCGAAGGCAGCGTCGTGGAAGGTGCGGGCATCCAGGGTAACGACGCCATCCACGGCTCCAGACCAGTGGGCAGCGCTCCGCACCTCTCCCTGGTCACTTATCATGAAGTAGCTCTTGAGGCCGTAGTCAGGGAACTCCCAGCACACTGTATGGCACAGCGTGGCTATCTCCTGGAGCTGGCTTCTGGGGACCTTCTGGCCAACCAGCTGCATGGCGCGCTCCATGACGGCCAGGAAGCGCTGGGCGTCCGGCAAAGGGCTAGGCGTCGCCATAATAGTTGCTCATCACCTGCCCCCTACTCCAAGGCGTTCAGCCCCGTTATCTCCCGGCCCAGCACCAGAGTGTGGATGTCGTATGTGCCCTCGTACGTGTCCACTGTTTCCAGGTTCAGCATGTGGCGGATAGCCTTGTATTCCAGCGTGATGCCGCTGCCGCCCAGGATGTCTCGCGCATCGCGGGCGGCCCGCAGCGCGGCCCGGGCGTTCTCCCTTTTGGCCAGGGAGACCTGGGCATAGGTTAGCTTTCCCTCGTCCTTTAGTTTGCCCAGTCTCCATGCCAGCAGCAGGCCTTTGGTATGGCTGGCCAGCATATCCACCAGCTTGGCCTGCACCAGCTGGCGCGAGGCTATGGGCTTGCCAAATGTGTTGCGGGCCTTGGCGAAGGAGCGCGCCTCTTCGTACACCGCCTCCAGAGCGCCCAGAGCGCCCCACACTATTCCGTAGCGGGCCTGGGTCAGGCAGGAGAGTGGCGCCCGCATACCCTGGGCGCCAGGCAGCACATGATCCGGGCCCACTCGCACGTCGTTCAGCACCAGCTCACTGGTCACGGATGCCCGAAGGCTCATCTTGTGCTTGATCTCGTTAGCCTGAAAGCCTGGGCTTTCGGTGGGGACTATGAACCCGCGCACCACGCCATCATCATCCTTGGCCCAGATGATGGCAATGTCTGCGATGTTGCCGTTGCTGATCCACATCTTGGTGCCGGAGAGGACGTAGGACGCCCCGTCTTTGCGCGCTCTGGTCTTCATCGCGGCGGGGTCCGAGCCGCCCTCGTGCTCCGTCAGTCCGAAGCAGCCGATGACCTCGCCGGAGGCCATCCTGGGCAAATAGTGCCGCTTCTGCTCCTCAGAACCGCACGAGTAGATGGCGTACATGGCTAGCGGCCCCTGGACGCTGACGAAGCTGCGCAGGCTGGAGTCAATCCGCTCCAACTCGTAGGCTATAAGCCCGTAGGATATGTTGCTAACGCTACCGCCACCGTGCTGGGTGGGCAGGTTAGCGCCCAGGAAGCCCATCTCGCCGAACCTCTTGACCAGATGGCGAGGGAAGGCGCCTGCCTCCCACCAGTCACGAATAAAGGGTTGGGCCTCAGCCTCCAGGAACTCCCGTGCGGCGGCTTGTGCCTGTCGCTCTTCGTGGGTGAGAAGCTCCAAGATGCCGTAGAAGTCCAGCATGGCTATGGTTCCAATTGCTGGGACCGGCTCCCGTGCGCGGTTAGAGATATGTGAGAGAATGTTGTCTCTTTGGTGGCGCCGTGCCAGTGCTTCTCTCCAGCCGATATGAATATCAGGTCTCCCACCCTGACAGTCAACTCCTCGTGCTCGGTGGCCACGATGCCAGTGCCAGCGGTAATCACCAAAACCTGGTCGCTTGTGTGGGTGTGGAACTTGTTCCGGACGCCCCGGCCAAAGTTTATGTTGCTCATGTTGAATGAGTGTCCCATATCTTCCGTGACCAGAGGCTGCCTTGTCACGGCTCCTGTGAACAGGGGGCTGCTGCCATCAACCTCTGGGACCTGGCTCATCTTGATTACCTTCATTGTGTTGCCTCCTTATGGGCTGAATGGGCTCACTTGCTTGTCCAGTCAATGGCTGTAGTTTACAGCCTAAGTCCACTGTTTACCAACGCCCTACAAATAGTAGAATAGTAACCTGGGATCATCCGTTGAAGTCCCGTGGATAGAGGGCAAACAAGATTCTTCGGTCGTCCGCCTCAGGCGGACTCCTCAGAATGACATGAATTAGCGCACCTGTTCTGGCGGAGTGATTGCCTAATAGTAAACGGGCGTAGCGCTGTGCTCCTGGAGGCTATGGCTATGTTGGAACACAACTTTGGCGCGTCCAGCTTCACGGAGAGTGACCTGGATTTCGTGGTGGGAGAGGTAGCACCGACGGCGTCCAACAAGGAGAGCCTGAAGCTGCTCATGCGGGAAGACGATGGCTTCCGCAAGGCCCTGGTGGGGGACGAGAAGGTGTTCCGGCGCGTGATAAACGACGAGGAGATATTCCTAAAGGTCTCCCCATCGCTATACTTCGAGGTCCTGCTCCGCAAGACCCTGCGGGAGCTGGAGACGGCCACGTACACCCTGGAGCGCGTCGGCAGGCAGAGCATCCCAGTCTTCGACACGAAAGAGGTGGTGGGGCTTCTGGCGCGCCCGGAGGTGCTGGAGTACCTGGCCCAGATGCTTTCCTCCTTCACCCGTATCCACAGCTATACCATACCAGTGCGGGTGCGGCCAGGCATCCGGCGCCGTATCCGGTACAACGACATGGATATTGACAGCCTTCTGCGCTTCTGCGTCAACGTGGACGAGGAGCACCGTTTCGCCTTCTACAAGCGCATCGCCGACGTGTGTCTCTTCATCTCCGGCGTCTTCCCAGATTACACCTACCTGGGCTACCGTTGCCCCGGCTCTGGCGAGGCACGGCCCACAGCCGCCAGACACCCACGCCGGAGTGCGGAAGAGTACGAGCAGGAAGGTAGAAGGTTCTATGGCCTGGCGGAAGAGCACCCGGCGGCCCGCGCCAT
>SHYF01000036.1 GCA_009692985.1 Dehalococcoidia bacterium | reverse complement strand
AGACCCCATTTACAAGCCGCCAGGGAAGATGTAACTTTCTTGGTTAGTGAAATATCTAGCTATTGTGAAAGTTACTGGAAAGGTGAATTGACGAGAGGCAATCAGCAAGCAACCAAAGAGCGCCTCCTGACCAGGGTAGCTGACATCTTGGAAGAGGTGGGACGCTCAGGACATTACCAGGTCTCACCGGACTGGTTCTCCCTTGATTTGACCATGCCGCAGGTACGCGTCATCTTTCTGCTGAGGCAAAAAGGCCCTAACCGGATGACCGACCTGGCCTCCACCCTGGTCATCTCCTTCTCCCGTGCAACTGCTCTGGTGGACCAGCTAGTAGAGAAGGAACTGGTGGAGCGCTGGACTGATCCCCAAGACCGCCGTTCGGTGCTGTGCGCGCTGACCGACAAGGGGAAGGAGCTGGCCCAGCGTCTGCTGATGGAGCGCCGCTCCCGCTGGGAGGAGAGGCTGGCTCCCCTTTCAGTGGATGAGCTTCAGAGGGTGCAAGAGGCTATGGAACTGGTGTGCGATGCGCTTCAGCGGGCTGACCCCGGGGCGGAGCCCGCCACCACGGCGTCCAAATAGAACGCTACGGGAAAGGGGTGTTCAGAGGGGCGAAGCCCTATTGACGGGGGCCTGGTGGTGTCCCACAGATCCAATCTTTATCCCCTTCCTGGCCAGGAAGGGGGCAGGGAGATGGTCGAAAGAGTTTTTCAACTCCATGCTAGAGGCCAAGGCCAACAGGCATTCGGTAAACGAATAGATTCCCGTCCTAGAAAGGCAAGTAGACAGGCAATGGATATTAAAACCACGGAAAAGACCGACGGGTTGCAGACGCCCCAAGAGATCACGGCTGGTAATGGAGCTCCGTTAGGGCGGCAAGGGGGTGGTAAAGCGGCAGCAGGAAACGGTGCTGCCAACGGCATGGGCATGGAGATGGGCCGCGGTGGCGGAGTGGCTCCCGTCTCTCTAAAGAACCTGCGGACTTTCACCTCCTTCAAGAGCCGCAATTTTCGCCTTTTCTACGGTTCCATGATGGGCCAGATGGCGGCCATGAACATGGAACTCATCGCCCGGTCGTATCTGATCTATCAGATAACCCATTCGGCAACCATTCTGGGAGTGATGGCCCTGGCCAACTCCATACCCATGCTATTCCTCTCCCTCTACGGTGGCGTAATGGCTGACCGGGTGCAGAAAAAGTACCTCCTGCTCATAGGCCAGTTGGGGTCTGCCGTGGTGGCCCTGTTTATCGCCCTAGTCCTGACCGTAGGCTGGTTGAGCCCGGCGCACCCCAACTCCTGGTGGATCCTGATAGGCGTCTCTCTGGTTAAGGGCGCTATACAAGGGTTCATGATGCCCTCCCGTTCGGCCATCATTCCGGAGCTCGTTAACCGCGACCAGATAATGAACGCCGTCGCCCTGAATAACTTCGGGATGAACATCCTGCGGATTATGGCCCCGTTGCCTGCTGGCATCTTGATTGACCTGTGGGGCTTTAAGACCATCTACTTCTTAATGACTGGCCTGTATGTCGTGGCTACTATCTTCGTGGTGCTAATGCCTCTCACTGGGACCATTAGCTTACGAGGCCGCGGTGCCTTGGCAGACATGAGGGAGGGGTTCCGCTATGTCCGGCACGATACGACCATTCTGCAAATCCTTCTATTCACATTGTTTGTTGTGCTTTGCTCCATGCCCTATATGCAGCTTCTACCAGTCTTTGCTGTAGACGTTCTGGGGGGCAAAGCCACTATGATGGGCACCCTGATGATGTTCTCAGGCATTGGGGCCATAGTCGGCTCCTTAACCCTGGCCTCTCTACCCAACAAGAAGCGGGGCGCCATACTGCTCTTCAGCAGCCTCATCCTGGGCCTCGCCCTGATCGGCTTCTCATTTTCCAGGTCTTGGTCACTCTCCGTGGCCTTCATCATCTTCGTGGGCCTGGGGCAGACGGGGCGCATGACCCTGTCCAACGCCCTTCTCCAGACCTACTCGGAGGAGCAGTACCTTGGCCGGGTGATGAGCGTGTACATGATGGAGTTCGGCCTGACCAGCTTCAGCGCCTTCTTCGCAGGTGTCCTGGCCGATCGTGTGGGCATCCAGTGGTCCGTTGGCGGGCTGGCTATAGCCATGGTGGTTTTCGTGATCCTGATCATAGCCTTTTCGCCCAGAATGCGAAAGCTCGACTAATTATCTGGTGGAGTGGGAATAACAATGATGCACCGCAATCCGCCTAGTTTGTTAGAGGAAGAGATACCAGCCACGACCTCCTCGGTGACATGGAAGGAGCCACCCCGCTGGCTCCCACCCACGTTCCACTCCCTGGCCTACCGGAACTTTCTGCTCATCCTCACCGGCCAGTTGAGCAACTCCCTCTCACTGTGGATGGACCTGGTAGCCCGCCCTATCCTGGTGATAGCCTTGACCGGCTCGGCGGTACAGCTGGGCCTGGTCACGCTGGTACGCGGACTCCCGACGTTGTTTATGGGCCCTGTGGCCGGCATGCTGGCCGACAGGATGGACCGGCGTCTCCTGATGCTGATCTCCAAGGGGCTGAGCATGGCGGTCAACGTGGTTTTCGTGCCCATTATCCTTACCGGAAACCTGGAGCTGTGGCATATCTACGCCACTGCCATTCTCAGGAGCTTTGTTCAGGTCTTCGATCAGCCAGCGCGCATGGCCCTCCTCCCCGCAACGGTGCCGCCACACCTGATGGTGAACGCCGTGGCCCTCAATACGGGAAGCATGCAAGTCACCAGGATTATCAGCGCCTCCATCGCCGGACTCCTCATCGCTGGCTGGGCGGCGGCCTTCGACTTCGGCAAGCATGACGCTCGGGCCTTCGGCGGCGTCTACCTGGCCGTTGCCATCTCTTCCGTCGCGGCCGTGGTGTTAACCTACTTCCTCCGGGTCCCCGAGGGTGGACGGGTGGAGCACACAGAGGAGTCGTGGGTCACCAGCTTCGTAACGGGTCTCCGCTTCTGCTGGCGCCACCCTGTCATACTGGGGGTAATCATCCTCTTCGCCGTCCAGAGCGGCTTCGCCATGCCCTACACGCAGGTCTTTGTGCCCTGGATCGCCCTCGAGGTGATGGACCTCGGCCCCCAAGGTGTTGGGCTTCTCTTGGCCGTCTCTGGCGTGGGGGCACTGATTGGCGCAGTAGCGGTCGCCACCGTGGGACAAAAGCTGCGGCGCCGTGGGCTCCTGATCGTTGTCGCCATGTTCCTTTACGGGCTGCTCCTGGCGACGCTGGGACTGACCTCCATTCTCCCACTGGTAGCGGTCCTCGGCCTGACGTTGCCGGTGGTGCCCATGCTGCTGATCGTCATCGCAGGAGTCGGGCAGTCGGCAATAGCAGCGGTGAAAACCGTCCTGCTGATGGAGGCGACTCCCAACGAGCTGCGGGGCCGGGTGATGGGCCTCCAGCATCTGGACCGGGGATTCAGCACCGTGGGGGCTGGCATGGGTGGCTTCGCCATCGCCTTGATGGGAGGCCCATACGCTCTGGCCCTGTTCGGAGGCCTTTGCGCCACGGGCGCCCTGCTGGTGGGTGTCTTCCTCCCTGCCTTTCGCAAGGCAGACTGATTCGCCAGTCATTAGCTAGAAAGCCGCCTCACTTGTAAAATGGCGGCATGACAGCAACCGCTACAGCCATTCGCACTATCCTCCACGCCGACCTTGATGCCTTCTTCTCCTCCGTGGAGCAGATGGACCGCCCAGAGCTGCGGGGCAAGCCAGTGCTGGTGGGCGGCAGCCCTCAGCAACGAGGCGTGGTAGCCGCCTGCTCCTACGAGGCGCGCGCCTATGGCGTCCATTCGGCCATGCCGATGCGCACAGCCCTGAGCCTTTGCCCACACGCCATCTTGGTCCCGCCGCGGTTCCAACGATACCGCCAGGTCTCCCGCCAGGTGATGGACATCTTTCTATCCATCACGCCCCTGGTGGAGCCTATGTCCGTGGATGAGGCGTATTTGGACATAACCGATGTGGTGGCAGCAGGTCTAATGCCTATCGAGGTGGCGCGAACCCTGAAGCAACGGGTGAAAAGCGAGGTGGGCTTGACCATCTCAGTGGGCGCCGCCACATCCAAGTCAGTGGCCAAGATAGCCTCCGACCTAAGGAAGCCAGATGGCCTGGTGGTGGTGGAGCCTGGCACCGAGCACCAGTTCCTGTCACCCCTGCCGGTGCGATGCCTTCCCGGCATTGGGCCAAAGGCAGAAGAGCGGCTGGCCAAAGAAGGCATCGCCACCCTGGGCGACCTGGCGCGCCAGGACGAAGTGTGGGCGCTGAGGATATTTGGGAAGTGGGAGCCGCAGCTACTGGCCATGAGCCGTGGCCAGGATCACCGCCCCGTCATCACCGAGCACGTGGTCAAGTCAGTAAGCGCGGAAACCACATTCGCTCAAGACATACAAGACCCCGGAGAGATAGCGGAGCGACTGAGCGGCCTCAGCCAGCGCGTGGGACAGCGGCTACGGAACGAAGGCGTTGCAGGAAAAACTGTGACTGTGAAGATACGCCTGGCTGACTTCACAACGTTCACCAGGTCATTGACGCTGGCACTGCCGGTGGACGATGCGGCTGCCATCCAGGATGTGGCAATGCGCCAGGTGCGCCGGGAGCTGCTCCCAGGCCGGCGGTTCCGCCTTCTGGGCGTTGGCGTATCCAACTTCGCCGAAGCCAGGCAGCTATCCCTCTTCGACTCTATCGAGCCTCCTAGAGGTTACTAGCAGGCTCTTGGAAAAGGGGAGTCCAGAGGGGCGAAGCCCATTTGGTGGGGGTCTGGGGGTGCCCGCAGACCCCCACCCTTTCCTATTTGCTCTTCTTCCGTCCAAGCTGCAAGCTGATGCCCAGGATGACCACCACTGCCACTGGCATGATGACGACCCACGCCGATGCGCCCTTTGCCATAAGCAGTCCCGCCGCCATCAGGATGACCACTCCAATAATGACCTCAGGCGTATCGGCCACAAAGAAGTCCCACCAGAACGCGCCGAATCCCTTAAGCAATTTCGTCATGTTTGTGGGACCCTTTCCAACGCTATGCGGCTCTTGCTCAGGATAGGAATGGATACAACAGTGACCAGGGTGAATATGCCTAGCAGCACTAAGATGAAGGCGTCCTGCAACGGCCATTCAATCCCCAGACCTTCACCACCCCAGAAGGTGCCAAAGGTGACGAGCATGTTGGCCACACCCAACTTCAGAGCATTTTTTGGCACCTTGGACAGGGGCTTCGCCAGGGAGAAGCCGATTACTCCAACTACCAGCGCAGTCACCAGCGCTCCCGCAGCAGCCAGGCCAAGCCGTCCCGACGGTGCTCCAAAGCTAATGACAATGACCTCCACGCCTTCCAGGAATACACCCTTGAGGCTTATCACAAAGCCAACGGAGTCTCGCAGACCCTTGCCCATAGAACTGCTCTTGGACAGATCCTGCACCTCGCGGTCAAAGATGGCCTGCTCATCATGCTTGTCCTTGTGTCCATAGGCGCGAAGGATTGCCTTCCGCAGCCATTTCAGGCCAAACATCAGGAGCAAGCTGCCAATCACGACGCGCAACGGGGCGGGATCAAGCCTCCCGAGGGTTGCCCCAAAGGCAAACACAAGCAGTGCCAATAAGACCAGCGCTACAAGTGCTCCCTCGATGGCCGACCGCCAGCACAATGGTGACTGCCTCCACCATCTCTACGGCGCTGGCGGCGACCACGGCAATCATGAACAAGACGGTGCTGCCCATAGCTGCCCCCTGTTGATTGGCTTGGCCCTCAATCCCCTTGGGTCAATGTGGTACACCAAGGGCAAGGCCCTACAGCATCGCCCTACCGTTCAGGCTACTGCAACTGTACACTTCTACAACAACAATGGTCGCAGGCTGCTAGTGGCTGGACCACTCCACCCGCGAGAAGGCTGGCTCCTCCCGAGTCATCACCTCCAGCAGAGCAGACTGACCCTGCCGGTTGGCCGCAATGGCACGCTTGATGGCCGCCACAATCTCAGCGGGCTGCTCCACTCGCTCAGCGAAAAGGCCCAAGGACTCGCCAAGCATGGTGTAGTTGCCACCCAGCTTGTTGCTACCGTACCGGTCGCTGGCCGCTGGCATTCGCTGATGGTAGCCACCCATCAGGCCGTTGTTGAGCACAATTGTGATAATGGGGGCCTGTGCCCGCACAGCGCTTTCTAGGTCCAGCCCCACCATGCCAATAGCAGCGTCTCCCAACAGGTGCACCACCGTCTTGTCAGGAGCCGCCAGCTTAGCGCCTATGGAGATGCCCAACGAATATCCAAGCTGCGTCGAGTTGCCCCAGCCGATGTACCCCTTGGGGAAGATCGCCTCGTAGAAGGGCGTCATCTGGTCGCGCGGGTTGCCTGAGTCGTGGGTGACGATTGTCTTGGCCCTGTCCACAGTGTGCATCAGGTCCCAGATGACACGGTACGGATTGATTGGCACTTCGGCTGATGTGAGCTTGGGCATCCACTGTCGGAGCCACTCATCCTTGGCCGTCTTGACCTCTCTGGCCAGGGCCTCGTTCTTTGGCCGGCCGCGAGTCCCCGCCTGCCTCTTCGTCTCCTCAATGAGCTGCTGGAGCACCAGCTTGGCGTCCCCCAGGACAGCGCAGGCCAGGGCGTGCTCGTTGTTAAGGTCGCGCTCGTCGGCGGTGCACTGCACCATCACCTTGCCCGTCGGAATGGGCGTCACCATCAACGACTCGTAGAAGCTGGACCCGATGCCAAAGACCAGGTCTGCCTTGCGCAGGAAGTGGTCCACCATCCCCGTGGCAGTGGAGCCGCCGTTGCCTATGGAAAGGGGATGATCCTCAGGAAAGGCGCTCTTCCCAGTGGTGATTGTCATGACCGGGGCCTGCACCAGCTCCGCAAACTCCCGCAATTCGCTCCAAGCCTCGGAGTCCAACACACCCTGGCCAACGTGCAGCACCGGCGCTTTGGCGGCCAGCAGCAACTTCACTGCGGCGGCCACGTCCTGGGGGTCGCCCGCGCTTCTGGAGCCTTTGACGGGCCGGTAGTAGAAGTCTGCTTCGCCTATCTCCTCGCCCGCAACGTCCGTCGGGACCTCCAGCATCACCGGCCCAGTGCGCCCAGTCCTGAGATTGGTAAAGGCGTGGCGCATCATCTCCGGGATGCGCCGGGCCATGTTGACCTGCTCAACCCACTTGGTGACGCCCTGGTAGTTCTGGACAGCGCTGAATGTGGGGTGGACTCCGGTGCGCCCACGCTCCGTGCCTGTGGGCAGCAGCAGGATAGGGATGTTGTCGGCATAGGCGTGGGCCACGCCCCCAAAGGCGTTCTCTATCCCCGGCCCGTACTGGGTGGCCACCACGCCTATCTTTCCTCCCCCAGCTATCCTGGAATAGCCGTCGGCCATGTTCACGGCACCGCGCTCCGTTCGGGCCAGGATGGGCCGAATGCCCGCCACGGCGGCAGCCTCGATGATCGGGTTGGATGGAAAGCAAAAGAGGTACTCTACCCCTTCCATTTTCAACACGTTGGCGATGGCTGTGACACCTTTCATGTTTAGCCCTCTCTCGTAAAGATGGAACCCTTCGCACTTGCCATTCATTAACGTCCAGAGCCATTCTATCGCAGGCCCTCTCGTCCTCCAGGGCCTGCCTTGCCCTGTCACCTGCATCTATACCACATCATTGGCCGCAGTCTATGATCCCGTATTACCGCAGATGGACTACGTCATAGGCCGCAGGCGCGGTGTCATGGGGGTGTACCGGGAGAACAGCATTGCTCCCGTACACTCAAGCATCAAAAAGTTCGAGAACGTACTTAGACAGTAAAGGGCTAGGACATACCGATCTTCTGAGGCGAACGAAAGCCCTATCGGGGTGAGGTATAGTCCAGCGGTCATTACCAGCAGCTCTATGCCACTGATAGCCCCTGGGAACCAGTACCGGCGGCGAAACAGGCGCGCAAAGCCAATGAGCACCAGAGCAGTTAGCCCGAGATACGTGAATCGAAGCACCGGTCCTGCGCCCGAAGAGTCATTTCGCCAGTTCACGAGTGTCCCAACAAAAAAGAGCGCCGCCTCGTGACCCTGCAGTCCACCGCCACCATAGCTAACCGCTGGAAGGGCCATGGAGAGAAGCCACAGCACCGGTGCAGGCAGCGCCAGCCCAAGCTTCTTTAACAAATGCTTAATCCGAGATCTGTCATATACGGCCCACGTCACTGGCCCAAGGTCACCGCCCAGCGTCCGCTGATGGTGAGCTTGTCGAACCACCCATCCAAGCCCAGAGTATCGCAAGCCAGGGACACCGTCAACGTGCAAGTGAGTACCGCAACTAAAATGGGGAGTCCAGGGGGGCGAAACCCCATTGTCGGGGGAACTGGGGGTGTCCCCCAGAAATCTTCAAATCCTCTATTTCGGGACAGCGGCGTATGGTGTTTGGTCCTGGATCGCGGCCTTTACGAACGCCGAGTGACGTTCATGGCATTTGTTGCACTTGCCACAGTGTTTCCCGCCTACTGGGACCATGCAGGTGAGAGTCAAGTGCAAGGGCAGGCCGCTGTATTTGGCGATGAGCTCCCATTTGCTAAGGCCGCTGTACGGGGATTCTAATCTGATCTCATGTTCCAGCCCGGTGGAAAGAGCGCTGGCCAGGCTCTGGAAAAACTCAGGCATGGCATCGGCGAAATTGTTTTCGTTTAGGGACGCCAATGCTATCCTGTGAATGCCCTGTATGCTGCACCAAACGGCTGTCGGGCATATGAGCAGGATGTTTCGTCCAGGGATGTAGACGTTCCTGCCGGGCTCGTCTGCCCTGGGCACTCCCTGGCCTGTCATGCTCCAGTGGTCGCTGTATAACGGGCCCGCAGGCATCTGCAGGACTGTTATCTGTTCCACATTAGGGTTGCATATGGCCGCCAGGAATGACCGCAGCGCTTTAAGCTCCATTGTTTCCCAGGATAGGCCTCCCTGTATGTAGATGGGAAAGACCTGAGAACTTCTGGCATAGTCGGCTATCAAGACTGAGCTGTCCAGGCCCCCGCTGGCAAGGATTGCCACCTTCTCTATCATGCCCCTTCTCTGTAAATCGCGCAGTTTGAAGGAGTTTCCCATAGCCGCACCTCTGACACGTTCAGACCAAGCTCATGGGCATGAAGGAAGATAAGCCGTGCGATGTTCTCGGCAGTGGGGTTTCCATCCATCAGATAGAATGGCTCACCAAGCTGCTTGAGGTACGGTATTACAGGGTCATTGCGGGAGAGCAGCATCTTATGGTCCAGGTTGGTGTCCACCCAGCCTTTTACTACGTCCTTGACGAGTCCAAAGTCCACGACCATTCCCATGTTGTCCAAGCCGGTTGACTCTACGTCCACTTCCAGCAGGCCATTATGGCCATGAAGGTAGCGACACTTGCCGTTGTGGTTCAATAGGCGGTGGCCATAACAGAAGTTTATCTGCTTGGTAACTCTGTATGTGGACATCAGCCCTCACTGTTCCTAGTTTCAGCCACTAACCAGATGAGCTCCCGAGTCTACCCTTATGCATTCGCCTGTTATTGTCTCGGACTTGAGGAGCGTCACGACCATTTCGGCAATATCTTCGGTGGAGGATGCTTGCTTGAGGGGTGTTTTGGCTATGATTCTCCTATCCCAAACATCCTGCTCTATGTCTGATGGCTTCATAGTCGGCCCTGGACAGATGGCGTTCACCAGTATGTTGTGCCTGGCCAGCTCTACGGCAAAGGCGCGAGTCATGAACTCGGTGGCGGCCTTTGCTGTCAGATAGGGAAGGTAGTTCGTGTAAGGATGCTCTCCCGCAGCCGAGTCTCCAAAGAGGACAATGTGGCCACGGGTTGGTCCAGAGTTTTTCATCATGACCCGCGCGGCATGTACCGCCAGTAGGTAGCTGCCTTTCGCCTCGGCCATCGCACTGTCCCAGGCCAGCTCGTTCAGAGAGATGAAAGGCGTCCATGCAAACTGAGAGGCCATGTCAATCAAAAAAGAAAGCCCCCCCAGGTTTTGCGATGCCTCGCGGATCATCCGCTTCACATCATCCTCTACGGCTACATCGCCCTGGACGACGCATGCCCGTTCCGTGTGGGCGGAGACCCTGGCACAGAGCACCTCGGCTTCATCTCTAGAGGTCCGGTAGGCTATGGCCAAATTGACTCCCTCCTGGGAGAGGCGCTCTGCCACGTCCTGGCCTATTCGTTTGGCTCCAACAATCAGGGCACACTTGCCCTTTAGGTTCATCATGCTCCACCGCTTTCAACTGTCCTTCACCGAATTTCCCCGATTCTACACACCTAGCGGCGCATCCGCAACAAGTATATTATCGGGGAACTTTTGTCCATCGAAACAGTGCAATCCCGCCAGAGTGTGACCGCAACCGATGGAGAGTTAAGCAGCCAAAAAGTTGGCCTCCATCTGGATGCCCATTCGGCGGGCCAGCACTACGCTGGGCATTGTTGGAACTTCCTGCTATTTGAGATTAGGGAAACGGCGCTGCGCACGTAATTCGTCGTCCACATGGCACTGTTAGCCGAATTACGGTACAACTCGAATACATGCCAGTAGATTGACACTGTGCAAAGCAGGTAGTACAGTAGATGCTAATCTCTATAGGTTCGCTTCTCAGTGCCTCACGGGAGAGCCCGCTCTGATTGTGTTCCGAAACGTCCCTTTATGTGTGACATTGGCAGGAGGCAGACGGCATGAAGATCCGAGTCAAGCTCAACCATCGCCAGGTTCCACTGGTAGCAATGATACTACCGGCGCTGTTGTTCGCCCTGGCCTGCGGCGCAGCCGAACCACCGGCGCCCACTCCTACTCCTGTTGCCACTGCCACTTCTACACCAGCACCCACAGCGGCGCCCCTGGCTACTTCCACGCCAACGCGTCCAGGGCCTGTGGCGACACCAACGCCCACTAGCGTGGCTTCGCCTTCGCCTACTCCTGGCGTGCAGCCAAAGAAGGGCGGCGTATTCCGGATCTCGGGCAGCGATGTCCCCCACTACGACTCACAGATCCATTCGACCCAACCCTACTATAACCCCTTAGCGAAACTCTACAACAATGTATTCGTCAACTACGTAGACGACAAAGTAGAGTGTGAGATATGCAAGGAGTGGCGCCTGGAGAACAGCGGCAAGACCATGGCTCTGACCATGATTGAGGGGGTCAAGTTCCACGACGGCAGAGAAATGACCTCCGCAGATGTAGCCTACTCCCTCAAGAAAATGACGGGCGAGATCGACGGCATATCTTCGCCACGGTGCGGCGTGCTCAGGGAGTACGTCACTAGCATCGAGACCCCCAGTAAGTATGTTCTACGAATCAACATCTCCCGGGGCGCCGCCTTCGTGCCCAAGGCGCTTACCATAGCCTCCTGCGTCATCTACCCCGATAAGACCACCCGCCAGGACCTCCAGTCCCAGGCCTTTGGCTCCGGGCCCTTCCTGCTGAAATCGGCCATTACGGGAGCAGGCTGGAAGCTGGAACGCAATCCCAACTATTTCAAGCCGGGTCTGCCATACCTTGACTCCATAGAGATGCCTGTCACTGGCGGGGAACCAGCCACCATAGCCGCATTTTATACAGGCAAGATTGACTACACCGGATCTCGGTCACCAGCCGCCCAGTACCTCCCCCAACTCTATAAACTACGGGACGATGGAAGGGTCAACTATAGAAAGGGAATAGCTGGGTGCCATCCCCACGGGGCCTTTGTGGTAACCACCAAGCCGCCCTTCAATGACATCAAGGTGAGGAAGGCTATGAACCTGGCCCTGGATCGGGTGGCCTGGAGCAACACCGTGTACAACGGAGATACTGTGCCGCAGCTTCTGTTCACTGCTGACTCCGACTTTGGCCGACCATCCAGCGAAATATGGAACGTGTTGCCGGGCTGGGGCACAGGTGCCAAGAAACAGCAGGAGATTGAGGAGGCCAAGAAGCTATTGACCGAAGCCGGTTTTCCTAAAGGTATGGACATACCTCAGATGAGCGCTACCAGCGGTTCTACCCTGACGATGAACGAGGCTATCAATCAACAGCTAGCCCTAGCGGGCATCCGCACCAAAATGGAGCTGACGGAGGCCGTAGAGCGCAGCAACCGGGAGCTCAAGCTAGACTACATCATCCTCGCCTGGCGGTATTGCCAGACTACCATGGACCCTGACGAGCTGATTGGGCAGATGTTCATATCAGGTGGCTCCAGGAACGTCTCAGGCTACATCAATCCCGAGATAGACAAGATGTACGCCCAGATGTCCGGCGAGCTGGACATCACCAAGAGGAAGCAACTGGTGAGGCAGATGGAGGATATCATTGTCCTGCGGGACGTGGTTTACGGGCCCATGCCAGAGCAGTTCGATGAGGGTTTTTGGTGGAAGAGGGTGAAGAACCACACCTTTGGCCTGAGCTCAGGCTTCGCCAGCGGTCAGTACCGGGCTGATACCATCTGGGTAGAGCAGTAGTCAGCCTCATGGCCTGTGGACAAACAAGAAAGAAGGCAATCTCCTCGCCAGAGGATGAGTTGTACTGAAGTGCCTTCTTTTACTCTGGCAAGAAAGGTTGCAAGGTAGAGACAGAGAATGCGTAAGTACTTAGTTCGCCGTTTGTTTGCCATGGTACCCACGCTCTTCCTGATGTCTCTTATCGTGTTCTTCCTGCTGCGCATATTGCCTGGGGACGTAGCCCAGTTAATCCTGGGAGACGTAGAAGGGGGCATCCAGGCCAACCAGATGTCTGTAGAGACCTTGAGGCACGAGCTGGGCCTGGATAAACCACTCCATATCCAGTACCTGACCTGGCTATCAGACGTCCTGAGAGGCGACCTGGGCAATTCGCTGCTGTCCGGTAAGTCGGTGACAGGCGAGATGCTCCACCGGCTGCCTATAACCATCCAGCTCGGCCTCATGGCACAGATTACCGCATTTCT